>JAVVUK010000077.1:0-7504 GCA_036653215.1 Rikenellaceae bacterium | reverse complement strand
ACACATACCCCTAAAACAAGGAAGCTAAAAGCGGAGTCTGATGTTATGATGAGTGACTTCAAAGAGCTTCAACAAAAAATTGCAGATAAACAAGTAAAAATAGATATTCTAAAAGATAGAAATAACAATATCTACCGTGCCGTTTATGGTCTCGACAGCATGAAGCAACTTCCTCTAAATATAAAACAACCACAAGAGATGTTTGCCCATCTAAAAAACGACCGTTATAAAAGTGCCATAACACAAGCATGGTTTTCAATAGACAACTTATCTACAAGCGTCGTATCAAGTTCTATGGCATTGGATACTATATACGTATTGGCAAAAGAACAAACCTCAAGGATCAATAACATTCCCTCTATATGGCCTATTAATCGCAAATATCTACGAAGTTCTATTGGGAGTTTCGGAACACGTATCCACCCGATATTGGGACGTGTAATATTTCACGATGGTGTCGATTTACCTTGTAATCAAGGCACTAAAATATACGCAACGGCTGATGGTCGTATAAAAGAGGCTAACATGGGCTGGGACGGTGGTTATGGAAATAACATAATGATAGACCATGGATATGGATATATGACTCGCTATGCCCATATGTCTCGCATAATTGTTGTTCCCGGACAAAGAGTAAAAAGAGGCGAGGTTATTGGGTTATCAGGCAACACAGGACGTACCTCAGGTGCGCACCTTCACTATGAAGTCCTTTATAGACGTAAAAACGTAAATCCTATGAACTACTTCAGACGTAGCATGACAGACCAAGACTTCAAGAAAGTTCTTGACATGGTAAAAGAGACATCATACGAAGAATTATGATAAAAATAGATTATAAGAAAATAGTTAATACTCTTAAGACTGTATTCCAAAATAGGATTGTGCTTGGAGCAATAAAGGCAACTGTGATAATAGTGGCTACCTTTATATGCTATTATTTTCTATTTGCGGTAAATTTTGATACTCCAATTGATGCTGAACTTAAGACAAGCCTTAAACAATTGCGTGAAGAGTATGATAAGCTATCTGCATATAACGATAAGATTGACGAGGTATTATTAAACCTTGAAAAGAGAGACAGCGACATATACTTTACCATATTTAACAGCTACCCTGAACTTCCAAACCTTACGGTAAGCTATATTCCCGATGTCAACCTATATTATGAAAACGACATTTCTCTTATCGAAATGACATCTGGCGACCAAGATCGTATCTCCAATAAAATAAACAGCACAAAAAAGGCATATCACGATCTTGAAGCAAATCTATCTTCTTTAGGTGTCTCTACATTATCAAGATACCCATCGATACAACCTATAACAAACAAAGACTTATTGATAAAGATAACTCCTGCTGGTCGTCGAATAGACCCTTTCTACAAAGGAGCATTTACCCATTACGGCATTGACTATCTTGTTGCTGAGGGAACACGTGTATTTGCAACAGCAAGCGGCACTGTAAGTGGCGTAACAGGTGTTGGTGATAAAAAGGGAATTGCCGTAACCATAAATCATGGCAATGGATATACTACCACATACGCATATTTGAAAAAGGCGATTGTCTCAAGCGGACAGAGCGTTGCGTTGGGTGAGATAATAGGATATAGCGGAAATACAGGTATATCTTTTGTGCCACACCTACACTATGAAGTGAAATATAATGGGCGAAACCTTGACCCAACAGATTTCTTCTTCCGTGAGCTCGATCCTCACACCATAAAAAGCCTTAAAAAATCGGCTGAACAAAACATCTTAGCCTTAGACTAAGAGAAATTAAAGAATATACGATACTTCTTTAAATTGGTATTTACAAACCTCACTATTCTCCTTTTCGATAACCAAAGTCCCCCACTCAGCAATACCTCTTATTGTACCCTTAAAGACACCTTTTGCATCACTATATTTTGACACGACATCTCTTTTATAAAGAAGCGAAGAGTATATATCTTCAAGGTTAGTAATTTGTGAGGTTGAGAAAATATCATATAGCTTTGTAAACTCCTCAGAGAAGACCTCTAACACATCTTCTATTTTATTTTCTTTTCCTATCTCATTGAATATTGATGTTGGATTAGGGGCATCACTAAGGAAATACTTTTGATTTACATTAAGCCCTATTCCCACTATTGAACGGCTTAGTAAGCCACTACTACATATATCATTTTCTATAAGTATTCCACATATCTTCTTATCTCCTATATATATGTCGTTTGGCCATTTTATAAGAGGATGGAGTCCATATCTTTCGAGAGTGGCAACAATAGAAAGAGACACGATCATAGAAAGCTCAAATTGCTTTTCTGCAGGCAGGAAAGTAGGTTTTAGAAGTATTGAGAAGGTCAGATTTTTATGAGGCTCACTCTCCCATGTGTTACCTCTTTGTCCACGTCCTTTTCTTTGTTCTCCGACATAGACAAGGGTCAACGCCTCATCAAGCTCTCTCACACAATCGTTTGTTGAAAGGGCACTCTCACGATATATTAATTTCACTATTAGTATACTCTAAGTCTTACATTAGTAGGATTTTTCAATCCGCTCATGTCATAAAGACGAACACGTACCGATCCCACACGAATTGGGGTGTCTACATATAAAGGAATTAGATTTTTATCATCACTAAGCCATATAGTAAACGAACTGCCATCTTTAAAAGAGACTCCCGAATCATTGGCAAGTTGACACACAAATTTCACTGTTTTCACTTTGCCCAAACCTTGAATACGTTTTTCTTCTTTACCCATATATGTAAAGGCAACCGAACGTATTCTATTGGCGAATACCACTTTAAGAGTATCTACGCTTCCCACTCTCATGCTTGCTATATCTTGAGTACGAAGATTAAAGAAAAGAGATAGAGCATCAAAACTCTCACTTGTTATATTATAGAAACGTTGTTTATCTTGATCCCACGACAATTTACGTTCTGTGGTATGCACCTTCATGTTCTTCCAATCATATTGATAGGTGCTGTAATAACGATAGTCTCCCTCTAAAATGTTGTTTTTAAAAAGCATGGGACGCAGCGTTTCTTTATTAAGCCACACCTTATATTCGTCTCTCATCTTGAAGAACCATTCGTAATCAGGATTTATCTTACCAACGGCATGTACAAGATATGCCCTTTCAAGCCCTACCATATCATCTGTAGTTTTTATTGTTACAGTAGCAACATCAACGTTCACAAATCCTATTTTGTACGTTGCGATATACGATAATCTTTCACCTGCTTTAAATGCGTTATTTACCTTTTTCACCTCTCCACAGGCAAAATAGACCGTCGCAAATACCAGAAAAAATGATATTAATAAACCTTTTTTCATATCTTTTTTAATATAAATATAATAGGATTGAAACTCAATGTTATTCCCTCTTCTTTAGAATACATCTCGTTATAACGAGAACAAAAATCGTTATATTCTCGTCTGTTCCAACTACCATTACTACTTCCATTTACCCCCGTATCTTTTAGGTAGTGAAGCATATCACTAACAGAATGGAACATCATCTTTTGTATATAAGCCTCACTATATAAGACTTCAAAACCCGAATTTTCACTCCACTCTTTAACATCTTGATAAGAAGGAAACACTATCCCTTTTTTGCATAGAGAAGCTTCTCTGATCTCAAAAAAATTGTCTTCCCCAAAAGATGAAAAAACAACATATCCTCCTTTTGCAATATTAGTGCCTACCCTATTTAGAAACTCGTCTAACGAGTAGAACCATTGAAAAAGAGATGCCGAAGCAAGAAGGGATATTCCAGAAGGGAAATCTATATTCTCAGCATCACCCCATCTATATGTCAAAGCTCCAACATACCCACTTTGAGCCACCACCTTTTCTATATAAGTCTCTGTCTGAGGGACAATATCGTTTATCAGCCAAGACGTATTAGAAAATCTCTTTAGCAGATGGCGTGTAAAAAAGCCTGTTCCAGCACCTAACTCAACTGCTATTCCGTTATCGTGTATCGAAGGGATAAAGTCTTCGAGCAACTCGTCAATATGCTCACATATAGATCTTTGCACCACAGAAAGAGCATCATACCCATCAAGGTTATGTGCAAATCTCTTTTTTATTAGTTCCTTACCCTCCACAATAAAATCTCTTAATCTTGTCTACGCCTAATCTTCCAAATGGATAATGAGGAATAGGACAACTCTCTAAGACGACAAATGTAGTGTTTTCTTGCCAATAGTGTAGCATATTTTTATACGGAAATATAAAGTCTTTTTCTCCAATAATAGCTCCACCCCACTCTATCGCCACGTCTGTGCCTATTTTGAACCAATCATATAAAAATATTAATTCATCTCTAAGTTCATCTAAAGACCGCCCCGAAGGAACGTAAATAGGATAATCTTCGCCACACATACGCTCATAAAACTTATCTATATCTAAATTTTTAATCGTCAATTCTAAAGTTCTTGGATGAATTCCATATTTTGGAGATGCTCCAACAGGAGTTCCATTTACAGCAAGAGACAAGGTTAGAGGTGGTAATTTATGAGACATCTGCTCTGCCACAAAGACACCAAAAGACCACGCTAAGATCGAAACCTCCTTATATCCATTTATAACATCTAAAAACCCATCATCAAGATTAGCATCTCTATAATCGTAAATTGAGACTATGTCATAGCCCTCAATATCAAAGCCATCAAGGGTTTTACTTCCCGATGCCCATCCTAAAAAGCAGATGAGAAGACGTGGAGAACCTTCTTTTTTATTTACCGCAAACTTCATTTATAACTCTATTTAAGGTTTCACAAACCTCACGTATCTCACTTAGTGATATTGTTAGTGGCGGAGCAATACGCATCGCACTCTCACAAAAAAGGAAACTTTCAGTAAGGATACCAGCCTCGACAGAAGCACGGCATACGTCTCCACAAAGTTTATTATCGCCAAATTCAACAGCTATAAGAAGCCCACCGGAACGTATATCAACAATATTTTTATTATCACCCAATAATTTCAAAAAGAGTGCTGACTTTGCCGCAACGGCCTCTACTAAGTTGTTATCAATAATATAATTTAAAGCCGCCAATCCAGCAGCACAGCATACAGGATGACCTCCAAAGGTCGTTATATGTCCTAAAACAGGATTACTCTGGAAGACATCCATTATAGATTTTGGAGAGGCGACACCTCCAAGAGGCATACCTCCACCAAAGGCCTTTGCCATGACTATAATATCGGGTGTGACACCGAAATATTCACTTGCGAACAACTTACCTGTACGTCCAAATCCACATTGTATCTCATCGAAAATGAGCAATGCCCCAACATCAGTCGTTTTCTTACGCAAAGCATCTAAAAAGCCTTTCTTAGGAATTATAAAACCAGCTTCTCCTTGAATAGGTTCTATAATGACGGCAGCGACACTCTCATCAATAAAAGAGAGATTTTCGAAATTGTTGTATTCTAAAGAATAGGTGTCTGGAAGAAGAGGGCGAAATGAATTTCTGAAATATTCATCTCCCATGACGCTAAGAGCCCCATGTGTAGATCCGTGATATGCGTTTTTGAAAGACACAAGACGGCTACGTCCAGTATATCTCTTTGCCAACTTCAGAGCAGCCTCAACAGCCTCACTTCCGGAATTAACAAAATATACAGAGTCCATGCCTTGTGGTAAAAGCTCGCTTAACTTTTGAGCATATAACACTTGTGGCGATTGTATGACCTCTCCGTAAACCATGAGATGGAGATATTTCTTCGCCTGCGAACATACAGCCTCAACAACTTTAGGGTTGTTATGCCCTACATTACTAACAGACACCCCAGAGACAAGATCTATATATCTTTTTCCTGTTGGCGAATATAGATATACACCTTCGGCACGTTCAACCTCAATTCCTATTGGGGAAGGGCTTGTTTGTCCTACGTGGTCTAAAAACAGCTGTGATAACCTACTCATCTTTCTCCCTTTCGTATTTTAGAAGTATCCTTTCATAATCTTTAACACTCTGAAGTGTCCATTTATATATGAGTCTATCCATATCTTCTTTCTTAAGTCTCCACTCTATATTTTCATTGTGCCTCATCTTTCCTGTAAGAGCATTTAAAACAATTGCCGTGCATACAGATAGATTTAAGCTCTCCACAAAACCACACATAGGAATTGTGACATATTCATCTGCCATATCAAGAGCTTCTTGGCTAACTCCCTGCTTTTCAGTGCCTATAATTATCGCTGTCTTACCTTTTGAAATATCAAATTCTTCAGGTCTTACCCCTAAGGAATGTGGCGAGGTAGCAACAATGCGATAACCCTCACCCTTAAGTCTATTTATAAGATTTACAGTAGCATTTTTCTCGCCATGCCTTTCTATGTCTAACCATTTGTCTGCTCCTCTAACGATTGCCCTGTTTGGCTCAAAAGGAAGAAGTTCTTCAATGACATGGATATGCTGAATGCCAAAAGCCTCACAGCTTCGTAAAACGGCAGAGGCATTTTGTGCGTGATATATATTTTCAAAACATACAGTTATATAATCCGTCCTTTCAAGAAGGACCTTCTCAAGCACCGCTAACCTATTATCAGACATAAACTGCGATAGGTGTTCCATATGCTCACGTGCCCTCTCTCTGTCGGGTTCGTTATCTATATTTATCTTTTTCGTCATCTTCTAAAATCTTTAAGTAACTTTCATATCTCTCCAATGATATGACATCTTCCTTCACAGCCTCCACAACAGCACATCCCGGCTCGTGGGTGTGTGTACAATTATTAAATCGGCAACCCCTCGACACCTTAAATAGATCTGGAAAATAACGTGCTATCTCCTCCTTTTCAACATCTATAAGCCCAAAGCCTTTCACTCCGGGAGTATCTATAAGATACGTATCGTTGTCTATCTTAAACATCTGCGAAAATGTAGTTGTGTGTTTTCCTTTACTATGATGGTCTGACACCTCGCCCATTTTAATATCAATGTTTGGAGATATGTTGTTTATGATTGTCGATTTTCCGACCCCTGAATTTCCGGAGAAAAGAGAGATTTTACCATTCATCATCTCCTTTATTTTATCTATGCCTATATTTTCTGTTGCCGAACATTGAAGCACTCTATAACCAGCCTTTTCATAGACCGACATAAAAGCATCCATCTCTTGCTCTTCACATAAGTCTATTTTATTTAATAATATAGTAACAGGGACATGATATAGCTCACAGGTGACTAAGAAACGATCTACAAACTCATAACTTGTAGATGGGCTGCAAAGTGAAACAACGAGAAATACATTATCTAAATTTGAGGCAATGATATGAGCCTCTTTCGATAAATTTGTCGAACGACGTACTATATAATTGCGACGTGGTAGTATGTTGCATATCACAGAATCGTCATCACCATCGCCAAGTTCAAAATCGACTATATCACCCACAGAAAGTGGATTTGTAGTTTTTATGCCACTAATTCTAAAACGCCCTTTGATCTTACATACAAAGAGCTCTCCATCAGAGAGCCTCTCGACAAGATAGCTGCTACCATT
>JAVVUK010000076.1:0-7610 GCA_036653215.1 Rikenellaceae bacterium | reverse complement strand
ATATCCTCATCCTTTTCCACTTTCCTGTAATAAAGACGTTGGTAAACGGATAGTTACCCGTCATGACATCTCGTTGATTATAAAACTGCCCAACCGAAGGGTTATATCCGGGAGCATGGTAACGAGTATTGTAATATCCCTCTGCTCCAATTTGCATACGTAACACATTTTTAACCACGTTAAACTCATAGTAGTAACATAGGTTAGCCGCAAATTTTGGCACTGGCACGATCCTCTCGTTAGAGGTAAATTGCGCCAAAAGGCTATGTTCAAGGTGAAGCCCACCCACAACGAAGTTTTTATTTATATAGGCTTCTGTAACACTCACCGTACCATCATACTGCTTCGGGGTAGCATCGGCACTATAATAGATCTTGTTGGTTAGCAAATATTGCATCGCTCCGAAGTCTAAATTCACAGATGGGATACTTATGTTTGCCTTAAATTCGGTGGTCGACTGGTTATCAAAATTGTTGTTCCATATATAGTGGTTCGAGAAGAAGCTTTTTTCCCAATGGTTTGGCGATTGTATATAAAACCGAGCACTCAGCGTCAAAGTTACAGGTTTCTTTTTTATATAGGCACTAAGGTCTATCTTACCCCCAAAAGACATATTTTGTTCTTGCTCCCCAAATGGAGTATATTTAAAGTCGGCATTCCACTTAAGATATTTACGAAATTGTCCATTCACATCGGCATAGATATATACGTTGTGAGTCACATCATCATCCCCCTTAACCAAAAAGTCTTGTTGTGAGAAGCTATAATATTTTTCATTTGTATACCCCACACCACCACCGATAAGTCCTAATATGCCATAACGGTTATATGGCTGAAACTGAGCAAACACCTTAACGTCTATTTCTCGCTCACGGATAGAGTCACGTGAGGATCTCGGATTTATATACCAATTTTTATAATAGTCACCACTACCACCTTTAGTATCTGTATATGTCTTGTGGTAAGCACTGTATTTGAATGATGTACCAAAAAATAGAGATGTAGAATTTTCGACTTTATATTTTGTTAACACCTCACGTATTTTAGCGGTGTCAAGCCTATGGTATGAGATAAGAGGGACAGCCACAGATTGCGTAAAATAAAAGACATTACCCTTAAATTTATTTTTGGCATCTTTAAGCATCATATCTATGTTACGAGGCAGATCGATCACCGTGTCAAGCACCATAGCATCATCTTTCAAACCCCCATTCTCACGTATGTCACCACCATTATATATATATCCGGCATGGAACGAATATCGCCTCCCAGTATGAGAAATTGCGATCGACAAATTTTTATTTATACTTTGTTGATTGGCATATATACCACGTGTACGATTGTTTCGGTATGACAGATTTATCCCTGTCGATGGGGTTATATTTTGTTGATGAGTAAGGGTAAACTCCTCTTCTGCAAACTGCTTTTGCCCCGATATAAAATATGAAGCATTTGTAAATGGCATACGTCCGTTATAGAAGAGCACTTTATTTTCACGAAAGATATAGTCGTTATAGGGATCCATAAAAGAAAGATAGTAGCTGCTTGTCCGTGCCGCAAAGTTCAAAGGTTGTACAGCAGCACCCAGATTACCCAAATAGGTAACTCCAACAGGATTATCTTTAAGGAAGAAATAGTCTTTTTGGAAATTTGTAAGTGCCGTATCCATCTTCACCATATCGACAGTGTTGTTGTATGGGTTAAACGTCCATGCAAACATACGCTGATTTTTTATCGAATCGTTAAATAGGTATGAGCGTAATGGTCGCTTTGGACGAGTTCTCTTACCCCCTTTTAAGGTATCAAGAGGCTCGTCCGGCTTTGTCATATTGTTGTCATAGAGCTTCGAGAAAGCACCTTCTAAATGTTGCGCATCCGCAAGAAGAGGAGACACCATAAAAAGAGCAAAAACGATTATTTGTATAAATCTTATTCTATACATCTCTTTCCACCCACCTTTAGAAGAACAGACAACACTATATAACTCAATATTATAAATGGTAATGATAAAACACCAAACACGACAATTGCAATTAGGCTACATAACAGAAAGCCATAAACAAGAGCGTTATCCTTTACGCCCCACGACTTAAATTTCAAGGAGAACATCGGAAGATCGCAGATCATTAGATATGCAAACAGAACCACCAAGACCCAACGTACAATCTCGTTTGACATAGCCACAGCAACAAAAGAAGTCGGCATATTTTCAATCACAAAAGCTATGGAACAGAAGAATATCGCTGAGGCAGGCGTTGCAAGTCCATAAAAGACATCGTGCTCTCGTGTATCGACATTAAATTTGGCAAGACGCAAAGCGGAAAACAGAGTTATGAGAAACCCAAAATAGAAACCTCCACCAATATGCCACATCAATACTCCAGGCACAAAGCCAAAGCTCACCACATCGGCAAGAGAGTCAAGCTCACGTCCCATATCGGAATAGCTTTTTAGAAGCCTCGCCGCAAAACCATCTAAAAAATCAAAGATCAACGATCCCACCATAAAAAGAAAAGCTTGGGTATAGAAACCCTCAAACGCCATCACTGAAGCCATACAGCCACAAGATAGGTTAAGCAGAGTTATGAAATTAGGAATATGCCTCTTTATATTCATCATTTTACAGATTTAAACATTCTGCTAAACCTTATATCAAAGCCCTCCCCTTTTGAAAACCATATAAAGCTCGCCTTACCGACAACGTGATCTTCGGGAACGAAACCAAAGAAACGAGAGTCTAAGGAGTTATGACGATTGTCACCCATCATAAAGAAATAGTTCATCTTAAAGGTGTATTTATTTGTTTTAGAACCGTTTATGGTGATGTCATTTCCTTTTACAACGAGGTCATTTCCTTCATAATTTTTTATGATACGCTCATATATAGCGATGTTAGAGCTATCTAAAACCACCGTTGTTCCTCGACGTGGGACAACAAGAGCACCATAGTTATCCTCATTCCATTTATAATGAAGCGTGTCATGTGGGAAAACGTCTATGTTAGACACTCCTTTAGAGCTCACCTCACGTTTTACTTCATATATCGACTCTTCTTTAGATGCCTTGCGTGCCATCTCATCGGTCATATGAGCTATGGTATAGAAACTTTGTGACGTTACAACATCTTCTTTAGTAATCCCTAAAAGTTGTCTTGTTTTCTCAGACAACACGTTGTCTTTGTGTCTGATATAGTATAGATGTTGCATCGTTGGAGAAACGACATCCTTAACTCCATTTATAAAAACCTCACTATCTATGATTTTTATCGTATCTCCCGGAAGCCCAATAGCTCTTTTTATATAGTTATCTCTCTTATCAACAGGGTGATATATTATTTTACTAACCTCCTCAACACGTCTTTTGCCATAGGCTCGCACCAAAGAATAGTAGTTTTCTTGTGGTGAGACAACAGCCACCGTGTCTCCTTCCGGATAGTTGAAGACAACAACGTCATGATGTTTTATTGTATCTAAACCACAAAGCCTATCGTAAGGACGTTTTATCCATTCTAAATATGACTTTTGCTCTGTGTTAAAAGGATTTACGTTGTGTACAAAAGGAAACGAAAGCGGTGTATTAGGCATCTTAGGACCATACGATATTTTGCTAACACCGATATAATCACCTATAAGCAAACTCTTTTCCATTGAAGCAGAGGGGATTACATACATCTCCACAAAATAAACACGCACCAAAGTAGCGACCACGACGGCAAAAATGATAGCCTCCACCCAACCGAAAATGCTCTTGTAGTTTTTACTTCTACTCTTTAGCTCAAGGTGCTTATCCCAGAATAACTTACGATAATATTTTGAGATGTAGAGGTCATAGATTAGTACCACACCTATTATGCTCCAATAAGCCTTTGTCCACACGACAAAAAGCAAGATGTAGAACAATGATGCAATAGAAAATTTAACCCACTTATTACCAAATAACGCTTTTATCTTATTCATTATAATTGAAGTAAGTCATCCATTGTGAAGATCCCTTTTCTACCTTTTATAAACTCGGCTGCCAAGACAGCACCCACAGCAAAACCTTCACGACCTTTTGCTGTATGCTCAATGCGGATAGAGTCGACCGGCGACTCCCATGTTATGGTGTGTGTTCCAGGAACTACGCTACGTCTGATAGATGTTATTTCAAGTTCATCACCATTTGTGGTGGTTTGGTTTACCCACGTCTTTTTACGATCTATGCCCTCCAAAATCCCCTCAGCAAGGGTTATCGCCGTGCCACTTGGAGAGTCTTTCTTTTGAGTATGATGAACCTCTTCCATAGTAACGTCATATTGACTAAAGGCATTCATCATCTTTGCCAAATAGGTGTTCATCTTAGAAAACAAATTTACACCGATGCTGTAATTTGAAGAATAGAAGAAAGTACCGTTATTTTTCTTACACTCAGACACCACGTCGTCATATTTATCTAACCATGCTGTTGTTCCACAAACCACTGGAGTACCAAATTCCAAACATTTTATTATATTTCCGTATGCTGTATGGGGAGCTGTGAACTCTATTGCCACATCTATATCTTTAAAATTCTCTTTTCTAAAGTCTGCTGCGTTGTTAACATCAATGATTATACCTATCTTGTGACCACGTTCAAGCAAGATGCCTTCTATCACATGACCCATCTTACCATAGCCTATTATTGCTACATTCATAATTTCATTTTTTTGTATTACTTTTGCAAAAGTAAGTTAATTTTTCTGTTGACACAAATTTATGGACATCAAACGATATTTTATCTATCTCTCATACAAAGGAACAGCCTATCACGGGTGGCAGATACAACAAAATGCCACTTCGGTACAAGGAGTGCTTCAAAGCGTCTTCTCACAGATGTTAAGGGAGGAGATAGAGATTGTCGGTGCTGGACGTACAGACACAGGGGTGCACAGCTCTTTCTATGTAGCACACATTGACTATCAAGGAGATAGAGACATAACAACCTCCGATTTTATATATCACATAAACGCCGTTCTTCCGAAAGATATTGCCATACAAAAAATTGAAGAGATAGACTCTTCTTTACACGCTCGTTTTTCAGCCATCGAACGTGAATATAAATATTATATAACTACGGTAAAAGACCCTTTTAAGATCGAAACAGCATTTTACTATTCTGCTCCTTTAGACATCGAGAAGATGAACGAGGCAGCCTCTATGCTCCTTACATATAGCGACTTCACAAGCTTTGCAAAGCTTCACACCGACACGAAGACAAACATATGCAAAGTCACGCACGCCCATTTTCAACAAGAAGGCGACACCATCACCTTCACCATTCGTGCCGATCGTTTCCTTCGCAACATGGTACGAGCCATCGTAGGCTCTCTCCTTGATGTTGGAAAGGGGAATATCACGGTTCTCGACTTTAAAAATATAATAGAGGCTCTCGACCGCTCTAAGGCGAGCAGTTCAGCATATGCACACGGACTATTTTTAACCAATATACGATATAAATGAAGATAATTACAGTTTTTGATATTGAGAATAATACTTTTCTCATAAAGCCAGATACGGCACTATTACGCAACAACGATCCTTACTACATACCATCATTCACAAAACGTGTTGAGGCACGTCCATATATTCTTGTTAAGATTGTGCGTCTTGCCAAAAGCATAGATGCCACTTTCGCCTCACGCCTTTGGGAGTCTTTATCTGTGGCTGTGGAGTTTGCAGCCTTAGATGTGTTAGAAGATTGTAAAAAGAAATCTCTTCCTTGGGATGCAGCTCTCTCTTACGACAAGTCCACCGCCGTATCCAACGATTTTGTGTCTCTTACTGAAGATCTACGCATCGACATACAGAGAAATGAAAGCACTTTATTTTGCGAAAACATGACCAACATCTCAGACACCATAAACACTACCCTCTCTAAAATATCACACCTTGTAACCTTAAAAATAGGAGATATGGTTATCCTTCCTCTTGGTAGGGAGACTGTGGAGGTAAAAATTGGCGATTACATAACCGCCACCTGCAACGACACTTCTATTTTAGACTTTGACATAAAATAGGGTGCCAAGCACCCTATCTATATTATTATATACGTTAAAACACCTTATACCAAACGTTTAATCAGACTTTCTCTATCACCAAAAAGATAATCGATAAGAGGTATCTCGATCATGGTATAAGCACCCGGAGCTTGACGAAGAGAGGCACGTGCCGAAGAGACCATTATCTGAGCCGTCAAAGCAGGGTTATTGATGCTCATATTAAACTCAAAACGCTGACCTTGAGTCTTTCCAGAAACACCTTTACGAACAAGGTTCACGCCATGCCCCATGTCTAACAAGGCATCTACATTCTCAACTTGCATCACGTGTGTCTCGTCGTGAGCAAAATAGCTATCTGCCTTTATATTTTGAGCTACATCTTCAAATTTATAACCATCTTTAAGTTCTATATACACCATACGACGATGGATCCCCGTGCCAGTAGGGATAGTCATAGAAAGAGCAGCCTTCACGCCCTCGATAGCCTTTACAGCAACGGTGTGTCCCATACTCATTCCTGGACCAAAATTGGTATATGTAATTCCTTTTGGTGCACACATCTCTAATATAGCTCTTACAATAGAGTCACTACCTGGATCCCATCCTGAAGATATTACAGATACTTTATTATGTTTTTTCGCCACCTCACTAAGACGACTACGAAGACCTACTATATCACCGTGAATATCAAAACTATCAACCGTATTAATGCCAAGCGCAAGGGCTTTTTTAGCATTTTCCTCAACACTACGTGTCGGAGTACATAAAATTGCAACATCAACATCTTGCAACTTATCTATCGAATCTACCACCTTATAAGAGGATAGTTCGTTAGGGATGTTTGTCGCATCACGACGCACAATGCCTACAAGTTCGAAATCGGCAGAAGCACCTATCGCCTCTAACACAAATTTACCTATGTTGCCGTAACCTACGACGGCAGCTCTAATTTTTTTCATCTATTATTCTATTTGTAACGGCGTGGGCATATAAAAAACACACCTTTATTTAAAAATTTAACGCAAAGTTAATAAATATTATTGTAAAATCATGCGAACTATCTTACATCAAAATAAGACTAACCGCCATGACCATCATTCCCACTATCAGCCCATATATCGAAATGTGGTGCCATCCAAACTCACGAGCAGCAGGCAACAACTCGTCTAACGATATATATACCATTATCCCAGCAACAGAGGCAAGGAGCACCCCCATCACAAAACTCGACATTATAGGAATAAGAATTAGGTATCCAATAACTGCACCAAGTGGCTCGGCAAGTCCCGAAAGAAACGAATATACAAATGCTTTTTTCTTACTTCCTGTGGCATGATATATCGGGACGCTCACCGCAATGCCCTCCGGAATATTGTGTATTGCTATTGCCACAGCGATAGGCAACCCTAAAGTTATATCGTTGTAGGAAGTAGCAAAAACAGCCATCCCTTCGGGGAAGTTGTGTATCGTTATTGCTACTGCGGTCATGAGTCCAACCCTCATGAGTTTTTTCTTAGTCGGCTTTCGAGGGATATCCTCCACGCTTCTCATCTCGTGAGGGTTTTCCACCGCTGGCACTAACTTATCTATTATT
>JAVVUK010000075.1:0-7684 GCA_036653215.1 Rikenellaceae bacterium | reverse complement strand
CTCGTCGTTAACAAGAGATACACGTCCATATTTTTTATATGATGGTTCACGTGTTGCAGGTGTTTTGTTTGTTTCTGCAACAGCGACTTTTGCTGCTTTCTTACCTCTTCGTCCCGGCTTTTCATCGCCAAGCCCAATACGATTTATTGCTTCTAACTCATCCTCCTCATTTACAACCACAAGTTCGCTTATGGCAGTTGGAATTTCAAATCCGTCTATAACATCAACATACGCAGTTTGTCCGTCTATTTTTGTAACAATGCCAACGCCAATGTCATTGACAAATTTTACTCTATCTCCTATTTTCATGTTCTTATATTTTCTACAAAAGTAACAATTTTTCCGATAAAAAGGAGTATATTTGTAGGTATGATTGAGAGTATAAATATAAAGAATTTTAATTATGAGTTGCCAGATGGACGCATTGCCAAATACCCTTTGGCTCAACGTGATAGTTCTAAGTTGCTCATATACAGAGATGGAGAGATAAAAGAAAGAGTCTTTAAAAATATTTTAGAAGAACTTCCCGAAAAGTCGTTGCTTGTATTTAACAACACCAAAGTGGTAAAGGCACGTCTTGTTTTTTTTAAAGATAGCGGTGCGAGGATAGAGATTTTCTGTCTTGAGCCTCATAACCCTGCTGATTATGAGAGGGCTTTTGCCACAAAAGGAGATACCCAATGGTTGTGTCTGGTCGGGAACCTTTCTAAATGGAAAGATGGGGCGTTGACAACTCAATTTGAATATGAAGGTAAGAAGCATATAATAACAGCACGAAAGATTGAAAAGGTCGATAAATGTGTGGTCGTTGAGTTTTCACATAACGACAAAGGTCTCACATTTGGTCAGATATTAGAACTTTTAGGGAAAATTCCTATTCCTCCATACCTAAATCGTGAGGCTGAAGATAGTGATAACACACGTTACCAAACGGTATATTCAAGGTGGGAGGGCTCGGTGGCTGCACCGACGGCAGGTCTTCACTTTACCCCTGAGATAATATCGCAGATAGAGGAAAAAGGATTTTCTAAGTGTAATGTTACTCTGCACGTGGGTGCCGGGACTTTTCTGCCTGTAAAGAGTGACGATGCTACCGAACATACCATGCACATAGAACATTTTATCTTTGATAGGGCTTTGGTGAAGTCGCTTTATGATAAAATGGGGTCAATAGTTGCTGTTGGCACTACCTCTGTCCGTACGATAGAGTCGATCGCTGTGTTGGGATATAGGGCTTTTCTTGGTGGTGGGCTCGACCTCCAACGTCCAATAGGGCAGTGGGAGGCATATGACATACCCAAAGACTTTGATGGCAAGAGACTTATGGATCTGCTTTTACAATATATGGATCAAGAAAATATATCTCAAATAAAAGCGTCTACACAGATAATGATAACCCCACAATATAAGATGAGGGTTATTAGAGCGTTGATAACAAATTTCCACCAGCCTCAAAGTACGCTCTTGCTCCTAATAGCTTCTATTGTGGGCGATCGTTGGCGAGATATATATTTGTGGGCTATGTCTCATGATTTCCGTTTTTTGAGTTATGGAGATAGCTCGTTACTGTTTTTAAACGATAATAATGGCAAATAATAGAATAGAAGATTTTATCCCTACAACCCTCAAAGAGGTGAAACAGAAGGGTTATGACACGCTCGATGTTATACTCTTTACTGGTGATGCTTATGTAGATCATCCCTCTTTTGGTGTGGCTGTGATAGGGAGAATACTTGAGAGAGGTGGTTATAAAGTCGCCATTGTGTCGCAACCAAATTGGCAAGACGACTTGCGAGACTTTAAAAAATTAGGTAAGCCTAATCTCTTTTTTGGTGTTACTTCGGGGAATATGGATTCTATGGTTAACCATTATACCGCTGCTAAAAGACTTCGTAGTAACGATGCTTATACGGCTGCCGGAGAGGCGGGGCATCGCCCAGACTATGCCACTAAAGTTTATTCAAACATATTAAAAGAGCTATATCCCGATACTCCGATCATTATAGGTGGCATAGAAGCATCTCTAAGGCGTTTGACTCATTATGACTATTGGCAAGATATGGTGTTCCCATCTATGTTGATAGACAGTAAGGCAGACCTATTGCTTTATGGTATGAGTGAGAAAAGCATTATCGAAGTGGCAAAAAATATGCACAATGGGTTTAACATGAATATGTTACGTAAGATAAACCAGTTATGCTTTGTGGCTGATAAAAAATATATAGACTCTCTTGATAAGGAAGACGTTATTTTGCTAAATTCCTTTGAGAAGTGTCAAGAGAGTAAAGAGGCTTTTAATGAGAATTTTAAGCTTATGGAAGTAGAGTCAAATAAACTACATCCAAAGAGGCTTGTGGAGCCTTGTGGAGATAGGTATGTTGTTGTTAACGTGCCTCAAGCTCCTCTTTCTCAACAAGAATTAGACTCTGTCTTTGAACTTCCATTTACACGTGAGCCACATCCTAAATATCGTAAGAGAGGAGATATCCCTGCTTTTGAAATGATAAAATATTCGGTTAACATACATCGTGGTTGTTTTGGCGGTTGTAGCTTCTGTACCATATCTGCTCATCAAGGCAAATTTATATCTTCACGCTCGGAGGAGTCTGTGATGAGAGAAATAGACAAAATATGTGACGACCCTAATTTTAAAGGCAACCTTTCGGACTTGGGAGGTCCATCGGCAAATATGTACAAAATGGGAGGTAAGGATTTGAGTATCTGTGGTGTTTGTGCTCGTCCGTCGTGTCTCTTTCCGTCAGTTTGTAAAAATCTAAATAACGATCATACTAACATATTAAACTTATATAAAAAGGTGTGTTCAAGGAGAGATATAAAACACGCATATATCGGTAGTGGCATACGATATGATCTTATAGATGAGAAACATAGACGAGAATACCTATCACAAGTAATAAAATATCATACTTCGGGACGGCTAAAGGTAGCTCCTGAACATACTTCCGATAAGGTGCTTCGTTGTATGCGAAAGCCGTCGTTCACCCTTTTTGAAAGGTTAAATAAAGATTTTAATGAGATATGCACAAAAGAGGGGCTTCGTTATCAACTGATCCCTTATTTTATATCATCACATCCACTATGTACTGATGGTGATATGAAAGAGCTTTGGAACAGAGTGAAAGGGCTTAGTATACACATAGAACAGGTTCAAGATTTTACACCTACACCGATGACTTTATCTACTGCAATGTTTTATACAGGCATGGATCCTTATAGTGGCGAAAAGGTGTTTGTGGAGCATAATATAGAACGTAAGAAGAGGCAAAAAGATTACTTTTTCGGTAAATAAAAGCTTCTAAACATACTGAAAATACATACATAAATTATTTTACATTACCTATATGGCTAAGAGTAATAATAACAACGGCTTTAACAATAATAACACAAACGACCTTATCTCTTTTGTTAGTCGTGAGGCAGGATATGCGCCTCCTCAAGCGATAGATATGGAAGAGGCGATATTGGGTGCTGTCATGATTGAAAAAGAGGCAGTACACGATATTGTCGATATTTTACGTGCCGATGCTTTTTATCTTCCTGAACACCAAAAGATATATTCGGCTGTGTTAAGGCTCTATAACGAGCTTCAACCGATAGATATATATACGGTCGGTGATATGTTGAAACGTAGTGGCGAACTTGACGAAATTGGAGGTGCGGCAAAGTTAGCGCAACTTACAAATAGGGTAGGTAGTGCCTCACACGTGGAGTATCACGCTAAAATAGTAGCACAAAAATATATACAACGTGAACTTATACGTTCTTCTATTGAGATACAGAAAAATTCGTTTGACGAAAATTTAGATGTCACAGATCTTATAGACTTCGCTGAGGGTAAGATATTTAAAGTGTCTGAAGGCTTTGTACGTCGTGATGTGCGTACCTCTTACGATATTCTTAAAGAGGCCATGAAAACGATAGAAAAAGCTGGCGAAAATAAGGGCGGCATAAACGGTGTGGCGACAGGTTTTCGTGACCTTGATAGGCTCACATCGGGGTGGCAACCTTCAGACCTCATCATCATTGCGGCACGTCCATCTATGGGTAAAACGGCATTTGTGCTTTCCTTAGCGAGAAATGCTACCATAGACTATGAAACTCCGGTGGCTCTATTCTCGTTGGAGATGAACGACATACAACTTATAACACGTCTTATAGTCTCGGAGTCGGAGCTTGATAGTCTTAAAATAAAAAATGGAGACCTTACAAAAAATGAGTGGAAGCATCTTGAAAAATCGACGGTCGACCTCTCACGTGCTCCTTTGTTTATCGATGACACGCCGGCACTTTCGATATTTGAATTTAGAAGTAAAGCACGACGACTAAAAGCGCAACATGATGTGAAGCTTATAATAATAGACTACTTACAGCTCATGACGGGACCGACTGAGACACGAGGAAATCGAGAACAGGAGGTTGCTTCTATATCAAGAGCGTTAAAAGCTATTGCGAAGGAACTAAATGTCCCTATAATAGCTCTTTCACAGCTCAACCGTTCGGTGGAGACACGTGGTGGAAATAAACGTCCTCAACTTTCTGATCTTCGTGAGTCTGGGGCGATAGAACAAGATGCCGATATAGTTGCTTTCATCCATAGACCTGAATACTATGGTATTAAGCACGATGAAGATAATGTAGAATATCCTCCTGGAACAGCTGAGATTATCGTTGCTAAACACCGTAACGGTTCGGTAGAAGATATAAGGCTTCGCTTTATTCGAGACAAGGCAAAATTTGTAAATATGGACGATGTGCCTTCTTCGGGAAGTAGCTTATATCCTCCGCAGGAGGTGGATAGTCAGGCGTTTAACGCTGTTGATGAGTTTGAAAGCCAAGCGCCTTTTTTATAGAGATTTTTCTTGTATAATACCTATTTTTAAACTACCTTTGTATGGTTTCATTAATGACAAATAAATGGCGAGCGAAACAATAATAAAGATCGAAAATGCTAATATGTCTCACCACTCTAATAAAGGTGGTAAAGGCAAAGAAAACAACCTCGTTTTAACAGATGTTAATCTTGAAGTTAAAGAGGGTGAGATGCTCTACCTTATAGGAAAGGTGGGAAGTGGAAAGAGCACTTTCCTAAAAACATTATATGGTGAGTTGCCTCTTACAATAGGTGATGGCGAGATTGTCGGATTTAACCTTAAAAAGTTACGTCGTAGAGATATTCCGTTTTTGCGTAGGAAAATGGGTGTCGTGTTTCAAGACCTACAACTTCTTCCCGATCGTAACGTATTCGAAAATCTACACTTTGTACTTAAGGCTACCGGGTGGAAAGATGAGGGTAAAATACGCAAAAGAATAGACGAAATATTAGAGATGGTAAATCTATCTCATAAAACATATAAAATGCCTCATCACCTTTCTGGTGGTGAACAACAACGACTAACTATCGGTCGTGCATTCCTTAACGAGCCAAAGCTCATCCTTGCCGATGAACCGACACGTAATTTAGACCCTCAGTCAATAGACGATGTGATGCAGCTTTTCTGTACGTTGCGTGATAAAGGATGTAGTATAATAATTGCAACACACGATATTTTAACAATAAAATCATATCTCTCACGTACTCTGTTCTTCGATTCAGGGGAAATGAAAGAGATAGATATGCAAGCATTCATAAATAGTAATAATTAAAACAATAATATATGCAAGAGGATAATGTAGAACACCATGAAGATTACTCAGCAAGTAGTATTCAGGTATTAGAGGGATTGGAGGCTGTTCGTAAAAGACCGGCGATGTATATTGGTGATATTGGTGAGAGAGGTTTTCACCATCTTGTCTATGAGGTAGTTGATAACTCGATAGATGAGGCTATGGCGGGTCATTGTGATAAAATTGACGTTATAATAAACGAAAATAATTCAATAACAGTTGTAGATAACGGACGTGGTATCCCAACAGATTATCACGAAAAAGAAAAGAAATCGGCTCTTGAGGTGGTGCTTACAGTGCTTCATGCTGGTGGTAAGTTTAACAAAGACTCTTACAAAGTGTCGGGTGGTCTCCATGGTGTGGGTGTGTCGTGTGTAAATGCTCTTTCTATGGAACTTATTGCTGAGGTTAAGAGAGAGGGTAAAATATATAGACAAACATTCTCTAAAGGTGCTCCGACAACTAAAATTGCTGTTATCGGTGAGACGCAAGAGACAGGAACATCAATAACATTCCTTCCCGATAACACAATATTTACTGTTTCAGAATATAGTTACGATACTCTTTCAATACGTCTTCGTGAGTTGTCATACCTAAATAGAGGTATAACATTGACTATCACAGATAAAAGAGAGAAAGACGAACAAGGAAATTATATACACGAATCTTTCCATTCTAAATTTGGACTTAAAGAGTTTGTCGAATATCTCGATCAAAGTCGTGAGAAGCTAACCCCTGAAGTTATACATATAGAGGGTGAAAAAGACGATGTTCCGGTAGAAGTAGCGTTCCAATATAATACAGGGTATTCTGAAAACGTATATTCTTATGTGAATAACATCAACACACATGAGGGTGGTACTCACTTGACTGGCTTTAAGAGAGCCATGACACGTACCCTTAAAAAATATGCTGAAACATCGGGTATCCTTGCTAAGGCGAAGATAGAAATTAACGGAGATGACTTCCGTGAAGGGCTTACAGCTGTTCTTTCTGTTAAGGTGCAAGAGCCCCAATTTGAAGGTCAGACTAAGACAAAACTTGGTAATAGCGAAGTTGCTGGTACTGTTGAGACTATTGTTGCTAACGCCCTTAGTAACTTCCTTGAGGAAAATCCTAATGATGCAAAAACTATAATTAGCAAAGTTATCCTTGCTGCACAAGCTCGTATCGCTGCACGTAATGCACGAGAAAAGGTGCAACGTAAAACAGTGCTTTCAGGTGCAGGACTTCCTGGTAAACTTGCCGACTGTTCGTCTCGTGATGCTGAAAAGACAGAGATATTCCTTGTCGAAGGGGACTCTGCTGGTGGTAGTGCTAAATCGGGACGTAACAGAGAGTTTCAAGCTATCCTCCCTCTAAAAGGAAAGATCCTAAATGTGGAAAAAGCTATGGAACATCGTATCTACGACTCTGAAGAGATCCGTAATATATTTACTGCTCTTGGTGTTACGATAGGTACAGAAGAAGATGCTAAAGCTTTGAATGTAAGTAAGATAAGATATAACAAGATTATAATAATGACCGATGCTGATGTCGATGGTAGCCATATCGACACTCTCGTTCTTACTCTTTTCTATCGTTATATGAAAGAACTTATACTGCTTGGACACGTATATTTGGCTACACCTCCGTTATATCTTGTTAAAAAGGGAAATAAACAAAAATATTGTTGGAGTGAAGATCAACGTGACCGTGAACTTATAGATATGGGAAAAGGAGCTGAGGTGCAGAGGTACAAAGGTCTTGGTGAGATGAACCCTATACAGTTGTGGGACACTACTATGAATCCTGATGAGCGTATGCTAAAACAAATAACTGTTGATAATGCTGCTGAGGCAGACCGTATCTTCTCCATGCTTATGGGTGATGAGGTTCCACCACGTCGTGAGTTTATCGAGAAACACGCAAAATATGCTAATATAGACGCTTAACAAATTATGGCAGAACATATAGATATTCCTGCTGAGGGCGGTAAAAAAGAGCTTTATGAAGCACT
>JAVVUK010000074.1:0-7735 GCA_036653215.1 Rikenellaceae bacterium | reverse complement strand
CTACTATGTTAAGGCTTTTCGAGTACCGCCGTGTAAATATTGTTATTTACTTGTTCTACTGTTTAGTCTGTATGAACTGCGGTCATTCGCACCTCGTACCTTTGATTTGCCGAATGTCTGGCTGTATGAGATCAAGTAACGTCGCTTATCGGTTAAGGTATTAATTCTGTATGCGTAATTACGTGTGTCATAATGTGTCCTATCTCGTGTGTTTAATAGATTTTCTGCGCTGATTTCCAATGTACCACCAAATTTAAACGTTTTCTTTAATGTTGCATATATCAGATGTTGGTCTGTTACCTGTTGTGTTACATAGACGAAAGGTCCATTATAAATATAAAATATCTCAAGGTTTATACGGTGTTTTTTCGACAACCTCACGATGTTGTTCCACGTTCCGCCATAATACCAACTACGAGACCCTACATTCTCGCTGTTAATACTTCCGTTAATTATTTGATAAATGCCGTCTAAAGACAGCTTAGATTGCCATATTCCGTTAAAAAACACCTTGTTTATGTTTATGGTAACTCCGACTTCGTGGGAATTTCCGAAATTTTGAGTTGTGGTCATGGTGGTGTTATTCTCTCCAACACCTGTATAGTCGGCAAAATCATCTTTTCCATAACGGTAGTTGACTCCAAATATGTAATCGCTTTTTAATACGTACATAAAATCGGCATTATAAGATAGCAGCGGGTTCAGGTCTTTGTTTCCTACCGTATAGGTGTCGGGTGAAGTCCAAATTTTATAGGGATTAAGGTTTGTGTAATATGGTCGGATTATACTACTCCCCAAATCCAACGACAGGTTATGATCTCCGTCCTTTAAGTTCCAACTCATACTTATTTGTGGGAATAGATTAAAGTAGTTGCGTGTAAATTTTTCGTTTTGGGTGCGTTGGTCGCACCTGACGTGTGTGTGCTCTCCACGCAGACCGACAGAGGTGCTAAAGGCATCCGTCCAATCACGGTCGTAGTTGATATATAGTGCGTTAATGATTTCATCGTAGACAAAGATGTTACTTTGGGTATCGTCGTTGATATAGGCTGAGCCGTTCCAATTTTCACGAACAAAATCGTTATTTATACGTGTGGAGTTATTCTCAAAACCCACTTCCATGTAACTATCATCTTTAAAATAGTGTGCGTATGTCGCTTTCAGTTCAACGGCTTTGGGAGCAATGGAAGGAGTTTGTCTAAACATCTCTGTTCTATTAAACGCTCCGTCTGGGTGCCTTTTAAGATAATCCATGACTTTGCTTGTCTTGCCGAATGAACTGCTGTAATTGGCGGTGATGTCTACGTTACTGCCTAAACTGTCCGTTTGAAGATTATAATAGACTGTAGCACCTATCGATGGTTTTACCTTTGGAGTGGTGGTGGTCTGTAATGATTTTAGGGTAGAGTCTTGAACGTTGTTTGTAAAATAATCGTTCAAAATAGTCTGGTCGCTCCATTGGTTATAGGCGGTCATACTAAATGAAGCACCTACTTTGCTCTTTTTGTTGATCTCGTATTCGAGGTTGATGTTTCCGCCACCATAGAGATAGGCATTGTTTGATTTATTATTCCCTAAGATGCTTACCCCTGTGGTTTTATAGTTATAGCTGTTTTCGATTTCGTTATCTCCTCGGTTGTTTGTAAACCAGAAACTGGTAGAGGCACTAAGTTTCTTTTTGGCATAACCGAGATAGAGCGAAGTACGTGGAAGATCTCGGGAACTACCGAAAGAAGTCTCTACGGATGCTCTACCAGTCAACCCTTGATTAGGGTCTTTTTTTAGGATTATATTGACGATACCTCCGCCTGTGGATGCCTTATAGGAGCTTCCCGGTGAAGTGATGATCTCCATTTTTTCGATCCGATCCGCAGGCATTGTTTTCAACATATCCATTACCGCAGATTGCCCCATGACAGGGAGCCTACCGTTGATATAGATAGTCGTTCGTCCTTTGCCGAGCATAGATATTTTGCCGTCCATAACATTCAGCAAGGGGGCATATTTCATCAATTCATAGCTGTCTATTCCTTTGACGTAATCTGAGCCTATCGGAGCATAAATGAACTTGCCAGCTTCTTTTTTCACCGTAGACCTTGCTTTGACAGTTACTTCTCCTAAAAAATTGGTCGCTTCTTTGAGGTGTACGGTCATTTCTTTGGTTTCTGCTTTGATAAGCATTTTCTCATAGCCCAGATATGTTATTTCTAAGATTGTTTTGTTGTTAGGAACTTTGATTTGAAAACAGCCTTTGTCGTCGGATATGGCGTAAGCTGAGGCGGTGCTGTCGGGCAGTGAGATGCAGGTTATCATCGCTCCGGCGAGTGTCTCGTTGGCGCTGTTGAGAATAACGCCAGTCCTATTGTTTTCCTGTGCAAATAATTTTGCGCAGAATAGGGTTAAGGTTAGAATAAATAAAATGTGTTTTCTCATACTAATAATTAAAAAGTTGTCTTCTTATAGAAGATATGTCCCGTTCTTTGTCATCGAACGACATATAAGAAGAACCATAATGCTTCTTATAAACATCAAGAATAACCTTACCTCTTGTGGTATGTATAATAATATTTGTAATATAGCGTTTTATATTATAATATATACAAATGTAAATATTAAAAATGCTATAAACAAGTATTTTTCACTTTATTCTTGTAAATATGTTATTTATAATATTCAAGGCTTTGATCATGTGTGTGTTGTATATGTAGCAATATTATTATATATTTGTTAAATAATTACACGCACAACAAAATAAACTCACAGAAAGGTAAGCTTATTTTGTTATGCGTGTAATTTACTAAGTATTCTACTTATTGAAGTTCTCCTTGTTCTATGAGGTTGTTTAGAAGGGCATAGACCACAAATCCTGATACCGATTTGATGCCTGTCTTGCGTGATATGTTTTTGCGGTGGGAGATTACAGTGTGTATCGATATATTATGTAGCGTAGCAATCTCTTTGTTCATCATGCCTTTTGCAACGGCTATGAGTATCTCCTTTTCCCTATCCGAAAGATCGCTATTGTCGGAGGTGCTGTCTTCTGTAGTCGTTGCCGATAAAGCCTCTGTTAGACGATGGCTTATCTTGGTAGGATCGTCATAGATGTCTATTATGCTGTTGAATTGTTTTAAAAGATCGCTTTCTATATGGCTATATATCAATCCAATAACAATAGTATTTGGAATTATAGATTTTATAGTGTTTCGCTTGTGAAAACCGATAATAGCAGGGTTCACGATAACTATATCTGCACGCATGGTAGCGATTTTCTCTTCCAAGTGATGAGCATCATTTAACTCTCCAACGATAACAAAAGATGGATTTTCCTCTATTATTTGTTTTATGCCTACACGTATTATGGTTGATGGTTCGACAATTACGACTCTATACATCTTACTTTTCATATCTAAGTTCTATTTCACGTACGAAAGGAATTAAGATCTTATCTTCAATAAGGGAGTGCTTGTTTAAATCTTTCTCAAATAGAAATATGTCGAGTAGCACATCGTTGCGGTCTTTCGAGGAGTAGCTATCGGGCAGATATTTTATCAATATATTCTTCAAGTCGCCCAATTTATCTTCTATGTTACTATGGTTTTGCTCATATTGATTTATGTGGTAGTTGATAGGCGTTTCTCCCTTTATTAACGATTTTATATATGGAAAAACAGTCTCATCTTCATATTTAAAATGGCTTATAAGTTCCTTTTTATATTCCTCAAAAAAAGTACGTATTATTTTGGAATGTTTCTCATTACAACATTCTCCCACGCTGTTGAGCCTGTTTTCTATTACTCCCATCTTCTCTTCAAGATAATAGCTATGAGAGCTTTGTAGATATGAAACAAGGCTTTTTATGTCTAATTTCGAGATCTCTTCTTTGGCTGGAAGGTAATCGACAAAAGTATATACGTTACAAACCAAGAGGAAGAAAGACTCGTTTATGTCGTGTTTCTTACATACCTCCGAGAGGCTCTTTTCACCAAAGCCCAATTGTATGCCAAATCCACGTAGAACAGTCAACAGGGAGTAGTTCGCAAGGATTATATCCGCCATCTTCATTGATGACGTAAAAATGGCATATTTATTATCTTTATTTTTCATGTGCTATAATATTAATGAAACAAATGTAAATAAAATAAGTATGATTGAGAAATAAGTAATCTAAAATAATGATTTAATATGAGGTTCGTGGAAAATAGATAATATGATTAGCCATATTATCTTGCTTTTTTATCACTATTAATGGTGAGAGGCTTTTTTATATATCACTATTATTAGGGATATGAGAAATATCATTTATACACTACCTTTGTATCGTAAAAATTTAGTAAATGGTAGGAAAGAGGATTATTCATAAAATAGCGAGTGAGGAAGTTACACATAAGATAGATCTTGTTCTTACACATAAATTTTGGGGAATACCGATATTCTTCTTTTTTATGTTTGTAATATTTGGTGCTACTTTTACACTTGGCGTTTATCCTATGGGGTGGATTGAGTCGGGCGTTGCTGCTTTGTCGTCTTATCTTGAAAGCACAATGAACGAGGGGGTATTTAAAGATCTTATAATTGATGGAGTTGTTGGTGGGGTAGGCGGAGTTATAATTTTCTTGCCTAACATATTAATACTATATCTTCTAATCTCAGTAATGGAAGACTCCGGCTATATGAATAGGGCTGCTTCGATTATGAATAAGAGTATGCAGCGTATTGGACTACATGGTAAATCGTTTATTCCTTTAGTAATGGGGTTTGGGTGTAACGTGCCGGCGATTATGGCAAGTAGCACAATAGAAAGTCGCAATAGTCGTATTATCACAATTTTTGTAAATCCATTTATGTCTTGTAGCGCAAGGCTTCCTTTGTATATCCTTTTAGTGGGTACTTTCTTCCCACAAAATTCGGCTTTAATATTTTTCTGTTTATATCTGCTTGGCATCGTGTTAGCTATCGTGACGGCTCTCGTTATGCGTAAATTTCTTTTTAAAGGTAAACATGAGCCTTTTGTTGTGGAGCTCACTCCATATAAACTTCCTTCGGCAAGAGCTGCTTTGTCTCTCATGTGGGATAAGGCGTGGCAATATTTGCGTAAGATGGGGGGCTTGATACTTATAGCTTCTATTGCGGTGTGGTTTTTGAGCTACTATCCCCATGATGGAGAGAAGTCTGCTGCCGAGCAACAACGAAATTCTTATATGGGGCGTATAGGCGTTTTTTGTGAACCTATAATGAGCCCTTTGGGTTTTGAATGGAAGGCTAATGTGGCTTTAATATCGGGTGTGGCGGCGAAAGAACTTATAGTTAGCACCTTTGGTGTCCTATATTCGGAGTCCGACGATGATAGTTCACAAAGCCTACAAACAAAACTCACATCCATAGATCCTCAAAGTGGAAGGGCTGATTTTACATCTTCTTCGGCTCTTGCTTTTATGGTTTTTGTATTAATATATTTTCCATGTATAGCCTCGTTGGCCGCCATATCTTCTCAAACAGGAAGTTGGAAATGGGCGGTGGCATCTCTTACATATAGCACCCTTTTAGCATGGGTATGTGCTTTTATAGTGTTTAATATAGCAAATCTTATTATTTAGTTATGGCACAAGAGATTATAGTTTGGATAATAGGTGTCATAGTGTTTATCCTCATATCAAGAAGAATATACAAGATCATCTCTGCTAAAGGCAAGGGTGATAAGTGTTCTTGTTGTCAGGGTTGTGATAAGGGTAAAAATAAGGATGAGTGTGGCAAATAAAATATACAAAAAGAGTGTAATATTCCTTAGGGTCTTCATGGTGTTTGCCTTTTTGGCATACTATGGCTCTATGACAATATTCCAACACACACACACTTTTGTGTGGGGCACGGTAACACACTCACACCCATACCTCCCATCGTCACAACATACACACACTTTTGCTGGGTGTCAACTCATAAACTTATCCTCCAATGCACTATTTACGACGGTAGTAGTGTCGCTATTTGTGTGGTGCGGAGTGTCCAAATTTATGATACGTGCTAAATATAACAATCACGTATCATGTCTTTATTCTTATAATTCTTCTGCTTTACGTGCGCCTCCCATTTTGTAAATAACAATACCTAATTCGTTATTTATTAATATTTAAAAAATCAAAAATGGGAAAACATATTTTTGGGGTATTTCTTATGCTCCTATGTAACACATATGCCTTAACGGCACAAACAAAAACAAAGATAAATACAGATGCACATATCACAGGGCACGTTGTAGATGCGCTTACTAAAGAACATATTCCATATGCCACAGTGCTTATCGAGGGAACTACAATAGGCGGCATATCAGATGCCACAGGGCACTTCCTTTTGAAAAACTTACCAGTTGGTGAATATACCCTAACAGCGTCTTTTACAGGTTATAAGACTGTTGAGAAGAAGGTTGTCATTGAACAGAATAAGACCATAGAGGTAAAGATGGAGCTTCATCAACAAGTCTTGGAGATGGACGAAGTGGTGGTCACAGGCTCACGTAACGAGACTAATAAACGAGAGTCATCGACAATAGTAAACGTACTTTCGGCAAAGTTGTTTGAAAAGACGGCTTCAAATAATGTCGCTGAAGTTCTCAATTTCCAATCAGGGTTAAGGGTCGAATACAGCTGCTCAAATTGTGGAGTGCCTCAGCTTCGTATAAATGGTCTTGAAGGTCAATATTCTCAGATACTTCTCGATAGCCGTCCTATATTTAGCTCTTTGGCAACGGTATATGGCTTAGAGCAGATGCCTGCCGGCATGATAGAACGAGTAGAGGTTATACGTGGTGGAGGGTCTGCTTTGTTTGGCTCAAATGCCATAGGTGGGGTAGTGAACATAATAACAAAAGAGCCGCAGAGAAATTCATTAGTCTTATCAAATACAACAGGTGTTTTTCAAGGTGGAGGCACCGATGTAAATACTACAATTAACGGTTCTTTTGTCACGGACGATAGTAAAGTAGGGGTTTATATATTTGGAATGGTGAAAAACAGAAGTTCCTACGATAGAGACAACGATGGTTTTTCAGAAATTCCAAAGGTTAATTCAGAGACAATAGGCTTTCGAGGCTATTACAAAATTACTCCTTCATCACGTATTACAGCAGAGTACCACCATATCAGAGAGTTTCGTAGAGGTGGTAATCTAATAAACCGTCCTCCACATGAGGCTGACATTGCCGAAGAGTTGAAACACGGAATAAACGGTGGCGGATTAAAATATGATTATCTATCTAAAAATTACAAACATAAAGTAGGGATATATACATCGTTGCAAAATATTGATCGTAAAAGTTACTTCGGGACAAGTCAAAATTTAGATGCCTATGGTACGACTAAAGATTTCACCCTTGTTGCGGGAGGACAATATATATATTCTATGGATAAGTTCCTTTTTATGCCGTCACAGTTGACTTTAGGAGTTGAATATTCAGATAACGACCTTAAAGATACCATGTTGGGTTACGATCGTAGCTTAGAACAAAATAGCGTTTGCTATGGTGCTTTTTTGCAAAATGAATGGAAAAATGAGAAACTTAGTTTTCTTATAGGGGGACGTTTAGACAAACATAATAAAGTTGCTAATCCTATTTTTAGTCCAAGGATCAATGCTCGATATACTCCAATTCGTGATATAGGTCTTCGTCTAAGTTATTCGAGTGGGTATCGTGCGCCACAGGCTTATGAAGAAGATCTTCATGTGGCTGCTGTTGGTGGAGAGG
>JAVVUK010000073.1:572-7773 GCA_036653215.1 Rikenellaceae bacterium | reverse complement strand
AGTTACCTCTTCTCCTTGGTTGTTAAGTATGGGGATCGGGTTGCGTGTTATATTTACAAGTTTTTTCTTGTATAAGACTATCGTCTGAGGAGTTTTATATTCTATAATTTCGACACGTAGATTTTTGTATATGCGTATTATGGTAAAAGAAAATGGAATGGTGGTATCGCCGGATACAAAGTCGACTATCGTTTTTGCTATGTCGATTATGTCTCGGCTTTGACTGTTTATAGCCATAGATGCAGCCATCGATGCTTTTATGTGAGCTTCGATACAGCTATCACCTCCATCACAAAGCACAGTAATGATATTATCTTCATGTCGTTTTTGAAAATAGATGTTGCTCTGAGCCGCTTCACGAGCAGACTCTATTTGACGACAATCGACTTCTATAAATATATCTTTATTTATAAGCATTACTCTTCTTCTTCAATAAAACTACGCAATATAGCCTCTACTTTAGAGGCGTTTTCTCCAAGTAGGTATGCAATTTTTTGCATTGTTTCCATATTTTCTGTTAATGTCTTCTTTGTACGTTGCTCAATCTCTGTGTTTGTAGTTTTTGTGTTTATAATGTTTCGTATAATGATACAACTACAATCGTTGCTTAGTGCTATACGTGATACATAATAGAGTTTGTTGTTGATTTTCATCTCTATTTCTTTCTCAGGCAGGTGTTTAGTGTCTTTAAATCGAGGATGTTGTTCTGTTATGTCGTGTGAAGTTATGGCTTTGTGACTCATCTTCTCAATCTTCATAATCTTAACAAAACGACGGTTATACATATAAATCCTGTTGTATCTGTTTATGAACACCACACCAAAACGAAGTTTCTCAAGGAAAAGTTCTTTGTCAGACTTCTCGTTTCTCAGTTTTTCTAAGGTGCAATTGTTAATCTCGGTCATGTTTGTAACTACTCCTTTGGCAAACTCAGCGCACGTGTCATATCCGCAAGCTCCACAATTTGGCGAAAAATTATCAATTTTCAGCTTGTTTACTATCTCGTCTATATCCTCTTGTTTTACTGCCGGTCCTTGCGCCTTTGCCATCCAAGAGGTCTTCATATCTATCTCAATAGGTCTTTCTCCTATGAGAGAGTTTTTATCTATATTTTTTATAAAATAGTGCTTCGAATCTATGGTGCTATTTGGGTTTATAGAGAAGAGTCCATTTACACATCCTCCCCTACAAGCAAACATATCGAGGAAGAGATGACGACGTATCATGCTGTCATCTAACTGGTCTAATATCTTTTTAACATCCTCCATGCCCGAACATTCAATATTTACAGGCTTGTCGTTTCTTAGATCTCCTATTGTACGTCCTGGAATTATGTAATCTGGCTTTTGCATAACTCCCTTAGGTTCAAAATAATATCCATCAACATTTCCTGGTATCTTATCAAAGTGGACGTTTTCCTCCTTGAGCCATAAATCGAGCTCTTTGAAAGTTATAGTTATATCTATTGTCTCACCATCGTTGCAATATACTGCAGGACAAGAACTTATATATACTATCTTAGCCTCATTGCCAAATATCTTACGTAGCATCTTTGCATGGGCTATATGAGGAGGGATGGTAGGCAAAAGAAGAGGTATAAGGTGGGGATAGAAATTTGTAATTGTAGCTGTCACAACGGGGCAGGTGGTGCTTATTGAAACTCCGCTTTTTGAACGAGCAATCTTAGCCATCGTCTCCACGCTTGCTGTTGCTCCCATGGCTGTTGGACTTATATGTTTTATGCCGAGAAGCTTTAGGGCTTCTATCATCTGCTGTTCGTTCACACCTCTAAACTCAGATGTCCAGTTTGGAGCCAAAGATGCCCCTGTTAAGTCTTGCTCTTTTATAAGTTGTTTTATCTTTTGTACACCATTACTATATTCGATAGCATTTACTGGACATTTTGTGAAACATATCCCGCAGTCGATACATAAGTTACGGTTTATCTCCGCTGTGTGATTGATGAAACTTATTGCATCAAAAGGACACTCACGGACACACTTAAAACAGCTATTACACCGTTTATTGTCTATGTGATATATAAAAGAAGATGGCATATCTATAAAATAAATGCTAAGCACTATTTGTTTTCTTTATAACTCACTTATAAATAGAATGATAGCGCAATTAAAATTGGTGTGAATAAATTCAGTTACTCATTATTCATAATTAGTTACAAATATATATTATTTTTGTGAGATAAAATGGTTATATGGTGATAAAAAATAAAAAATTATATATTATATTGATCCTTATTTTTACGATTTACTCTGATTTATCCTATTCTCAGATTAGAAATGTAAATCAAAACGATATTGAAAGACCAATAATAAACGGTAAGGATACTATATATTATATACATATTCCAAATGTGCTGATAATCGGGAGAAGAAGACCTAAAGTTACGGGTGATGATGCTCGTTTAGGTCTTGCTGTCTATGTTACTTATGGAGTAGCAAAGGATGCTCGTGTGGAGTTTGAAAAGATGAATAAGGGGATTTTGCTTATCGGCGATAATAGAAAAGCAAAAAGACAATATATAAAAGCTGTTGAAGAGGGGATAGTGTCTCGATATACGCCAACGCTCAATAGAATATCCTTATATCAAGGCAAGGTACTTCTTAAACTTATAGATCGTGAATTAGGAAACACCTCGTTTCAGGCTGTGAAAGAGCTTAAGGGTGGGTTCTCGGCTGTCTTTTGGCAAGGCGTGGCGAGGATATTTGGTGCTAATTTAAAGTCTCAGATGTCTGCTTCACGTGAGGATAGGCTCATAAATTTTTATGCACAGCTCTATGATCAAGGTGTCTTATATCAATATTTAAGAGATAGAACAACGGCTTTCACTCCGCAGAAACAAACTCGTAAGAGAAGATGATATTACTCAAATTACTTTAACACATATAACGATGAAGATACTTGTAGCGACAGATAAATTTAAAGGTTCACTTACTGCATCTCAAGTTTGTGATAGCGTTAAGGGTGCTTTGTTTGATGTGGATCCTCAATTTGAAATTCATAACATACCTCTTGCTGACGGTGGGGAGGGGTCTTTAGAGGCTCTTTCTCAAAGTGGAGATAGGGTGGTGGAGTGTATTGTTTCCGATCCTCTTATGCGTAAGGTGAAGTCGTCTTACCTAGTACGTCAAAATGGCATTGCTGTTATCGAGATGGCAAGTAGTGTTGGGCTTGCAAGACTTTTAGAAAGTGAATACAATCCGGAGAAGACCTCTTCATATGGATTTGGCGAGATGATAGTTCATGCCTACCATACTCAAGGAGTGCGTAAATTTATCCTTACCATAGGTGGAAGTGCAACCTCCGATTGTGGAATAGGAATGTTATCGGCAATGGGGCTTACCTTTCAAGATGCCAATGGTGTTGACCTTCCTCCAATCGGTGGCTCTCTATGTGAAATATCAAAAATATCATATTCCAAAGCCTTTGGGCTTATTCGACAATGCAACTTTACGGTTGCCACAGATGTCGATAATCCGTTGTTGGGCAAAAATGGTGCGGCACACTTCTATGCTCCGCAAAAGGGAGCTGATAGCTCTATGGTAGAGCGTTTGGAAAAAGGCGGTGTCTCTTTTGTAAATCTTATAAATAAAGATAGGTGTGAGGATGTAGGTTCTATTCTTGGTGGTGGAGCTGCTGGTGGTGTGGGCATGGCGTTACGTATTTTCCTAAGTGCTAAGATGTTGTCGGGGGCTGATTTTATAATAGAATACCGTGATGTCGAGAAGTTTATCGAGTGGTGTGATGTGGTGATAACAGGTGAGGGTAAGGTCGATAGACAAACTCTAAATGGTAAATTGGTGTGGAGAATTATATCTTTGGCAAAAAAACATAATAAAAGATGTGTTGTCATTTGTGGGGCGTTACAAGAAGGAATAAACAATAAAACACTTGGTGTAGATGCCATATATTCGCTTGTTAGAGAAGGAGTTACTTCGGAGATGGCTATTGCTGATGCCGAGCGATATATTCACGATGTCATTTTGAAAAATTTTATATGATGACATGGCAAGAGTCTATATTAGAATTTAAGGCATACCTCATCTTTGAGAAAAGACTCTCTGTAAATAGCGTTGAGGCTTATCTCCATGATGTGGATGAATTTTCGGCTTTTTGCCTTCGTGAGGGGCAGATCTCACTCGATGATGTTAGCCGTTCGACGATAGAATACTTTTTAGCCGACACCTTTGATAAAGGAAAGGAACGCAGCACCCAATCTCGTATTATAAGTGGTCTTCGTAGCTTTTTTGGTTTCTTGGTGCTTAGTGGCAAGTTGACACAATCGCCAATAGACCTTATCTCGTCTCCTAAAAGTGTGCGTAAACTTCCCGATGTATTGTCTCTTGAAGAGGTAGATAGCCTTATCGAGAGTGTAGATTTGAGCAATCCCTATGGGCATCGCAACAAAGCTATATTAGAAACTCTATATAGCTGTGGACTTCGTGTGTCAGAACTTACAAATATAAAAATAGGAGATCTCTTTTTTGACGATGGCTATCTCCGTGTTGTGGGAAAAGGAAATAAACAACGCCTTGTCCCAATTAGCGATGAGATGAAACGGCAGGTAGATCAATATTTGGTTTTACGTCACAATAGCCCAATTGCAAAGGGTGAGGGTGACTATCTTTTCCTTAATCGTCGAGGACATCACCTCACACGTGTCATGATATATCTTATAATAAAGGAACAGGCGGAAGTGGCAGGCATACATAAAAATATAACCCCTCATACTTTGCGTCACTCTTTTGCTACTCATTTAGTAAAAGGAGGAGCCGATATTCGTATGGTGCAAGATATGTTAGGGCATGAGAGCATAACCACAACAGAGATATACACACACTTAGACATAAAACATAAAAGCGAGACGTTAAGGAGGTTTCACCCCATGTCGAAAAAATAAGACGTAACCTCTCACTGTTATGATAAGAATTATAATGCTTTTGTTTGTGTATATGAATAAATATTGATACTTTTGTTGAAATAATGTAAATAAAATATATATAAATGAAAAAATTATTACCTATATTAATTATGGCTATTGCTGTATTTGGTTGTAAATCAACCCCTAAGGGTATGACCATTGAGCAACTTCCTGCGGAGCTTGCCAAGCTTGACGGTGTGGTCTCTGTTGAGGCTGTTCCTTTTGATACTTTAGCACTCCCTTTTGTGAAGGCTAAATATGTGATTATGATTGAGCAGAGTCTCAACCCAACAGATCCTAAATCTGGGAAATTTAATCAACGTTTTGTCCTTTTACACTCCGATTTTAATAAACCTATGGTCTTCCAAACAGAGGGTTATAGCGGAGCTTATGCTTTAAAAGAGAAATATGCTTCTGAACTTGCAAAACACTATGAGGCTAATGAGGTTGTTGTTGAACACCGCTATTTTGAAAAAAGCAGACCCGATTCTATCGATTGGCAATATATGAGAGGTCCTTATGCTGCTGCCGATCTACATAAGATAAACCAAGAATTACGTAAAATATATAAAACAAAATTTATAACTACCGGTATAAGTAAAGGCGGTCAGACTACGATGTTCTATAAGACATATTATCCAGACGATGCCGACATCTCTGTTCCTTATGTAGGTCCTCTATGCTTTGGCGTTGAAGACGGTCGTCACGAGCCATTCCTTGAAACTTGCGGTACACAAGTGCAACGAGATTCTATAAAAGCGTTCCAACGTGAGGTTCTTAAGCGTCGTAAAGCTATGACTCCTCTGCTTGATCAATATTCTAAAGATAACAATCTTAAATATAGAGTTTTAAATACAAATCAACTTTTGGACTATTGTGTCCTTGAATTGTCGTTTTCTATGTGGCAATGGGGTACACCTGCTTCTTCACTTCCTTCGTTAAAAGCCTCTGATAAAGAGATCTTTGCTGCTTTGGTTGCTAATGCGGGTCCCGAATACTTCTCTATAAATCCGGGTGAAGCCTTTAATGTTCAAGCACTTGCCGAGTTGGGATATTATGGCTATGATACAAAACCATTCAGTGATCTTCTTGTTGTTAAAGACACTCACGATTATATGCGTAACATCTTTGTCCCTATTGAAGTAAAAGAGACAGTCTTCGATGTTACTCAAGCAAATAAAATTGTGAGCTACCTTGATAATAACGATCCTAAGATGATATTTATATATGGTCAGTTTGATCCATGGTCGGCTCCTGCTCCTCATGACTCTCTTTTTGAAGGGAAGACAAATCTTAAAAAATATATGCAGCCTGCCGGAAGTCACCGTTCAAGGATTGACAATATGCCAGACTCAATCAAAAATGAGATATACTCAACTTTAGACAAGTGGTTATCTGAATAATTTATAATATGAGGCTGCCGTTAAGGCAGCCCTACTTTATGAGACTTACATCAATAGTTGGTGTAAGTCTCTGTTTTTTATGTGTATTAATGGAGATTGATATTTATAGGTTTAGAGTGATTTACCTTTCTATGGAGTTATTTATTCTTATAACGCTCTGTCTAAAAATGGAGTGGGTACAAACATTGAAACTTTCGCAGCAGCCTTCATTTCACCCTGATTAGTGTAAGTAACCTTGCCAGTCCAAGTACCTGTTACTTTGTGCTGTACAGGAAAGGCATCGTCTAAACCATCCAATTCAATGGTGTAAATGTCACCTTCTTTTGAAACTTTGACCGTACCACTTACTAAAGGTGTGCCACCCAAAGCGGCTTCCCTGTCTGCAGGGAAATGTAGATACCAAGAGTGCAGTAAGTTATTTTGGCCGTCAGTGCTTTTCGAGCCAGGCAGAGCAATATATTGTCCAGCTTCATACTCATCCTTAATAGTGTATGTGCCAACGGGCATACCGTCTGTGAAGATAAAGTTATCGGGAGCAAGTAAGTACAAAATAATAGCATCTGTATTAGGCTCATTCTCTTGGCCCGAAGCAATCATCTTCATCGTATGAAAATACCATATGTTTGCAGGGATAGGAGTCTTGTTGCCGTCGTCTGTGCGAGGATTTGTAAAGAAATCAACTGTACCAGGGTAACCAGCTACATCCACAACTTGATCCTTTGTCAAAGTCGACTCGAAGACAGGCATGAACTCAATTTCGCCTTCATACGAAGCCGTCAACGTTAATTTATTCGACAGAACTACATCTACCGAAACCGTGTAAGTTGAACCAGTGCGAGCGATCGTGATAGTACCAGAC
>JAVVUK010000073.1:0-562 GCA_036653215.1 Rikenellaceae bacterium | reverse complement strand
GTACCGTCCTCGTTCGTCGTCAAATAGCCACAAAATTCACCAAGACAAGCGCCATCCTTAAAATCGCTCTTGGCAATAATTACTTTGTAAGTACCTACAGGTAGTTCGCCCAGCTCTTTCGTGTTGGCCATCAACTGAACAAACACTATTTCGCCTTTACCAGCAATGATCGGGTCGTTAATCTGACCTGATATTTTAACATTAGCAAGAGTTATCAGAAAGATATCGGTACCGTCATCTATGAAATCCTCTTGATATAACCCCAGCGCAGAGATTGCCGTGACATTGATATCACGGATGTCACCGCCGTTGTTTTCGTTGTTGTCATCACTATCGCAAGAGGTGACACATAAGCCTGCTACGACAAGCAAAGCCATTGAAAAATACTTTTTCATTTGAAATAATTTATAATTTAAAGATTTAGTAACTGTTTGAATTTGTTGCCGACGTTATTTAAGAGCTATTTTTGTCGCCTTCAACACAAAATAGGCATTGCTATATCCATTTATAATTTCCTCGCCAATCATCTCCGCACCGAAAGATTTGTAGTAAGCATGATTGT
>JAVVUK010000072.1:0-8083 GCA_036653215.1 Rikenellaceae bacterium | reverse complement strand
AAAAGATAGATCCAAAACGTGTATGTGGCGTAAAGGTATTCTTGGGCTCCTCAACAGGCAATCTCCTTGTAGACGACAAAAAGATATTACAAGGTATATTTCGTTCTTCACCCATCCTTGTAGCTATACATAGCGAGAAAGATAGTATCATAAAAGAAAATATGCGTCTCTATAAGGAGAAATATGGAGATAACATAACAATAGATATGCACCCTCTCATCCGTAGTGCTGAGGCTTGTTATGCCTCTACCTATGAAGCTATTGAGATGGCTCACAAATATGGCACAGACCTCCACGTCCTACACCTAAGCACACAACGAGAACTCGAACTTTTTGAAAACAAACCTCTTGAAGAAAAGAAAATAACAAACGAGGTTTGTGTTCATCATCTTTGGTTTAGCGATGAAGACTATGGATTAAAGGGAAACCTTATAAAGTGGAACCCTTCTATAAAAAGTGCTGCCGACCGTGAGGCTCTTCGTGAAGGTATAAAACGAGGAACGGTTGACTTAGTAGCCACAGACCACGCCCCACACACTTTAGAAGAGAAGTCTCGTCCATATCTTGATGCTCCTTCTGGAGGTGCAACACTTGAACACTCACTAACGGCAATGCTTCAGATGGCAGACAAGGAAGACAGTATATTTACAATACCAGAAGTTGTAAACAAGATGTGTCATGCTCCAGCCCTAAGATACAAAATTCAAGGTCGTGGCTTCTTAGATGCAGGTTACTATGCCGATATTGCGATAGTGAAAATGGGGGAAAAGTGGACCGTAAACAAGGGAAACATACTCTCAAAATGTGGATGGTCTCCTTTTGAAGATTATACATTCCGTAATAAAGTTACACATACCTTTGTAAATGGCTCTTTAGCATATAAGAATGGGGTTGTAGATAGTAACATAAGAGGTAAAGAGTTAGTTTTTAATCGCTAAAATAATGATCGATATAAAAAGTTTTAAAGGTGTGCTGCCCAAAAATGGCAAAAAGCTACATATAGAAACATATGGGTGTCAGATGAACACCACAGACAGTGAAATTGTAATCTCAATACTTGAGGCAGAGGGATATACATATACTGAAAATGTTCACCAAGCAGATGTCATCCTTATAAACACGTGTTCTATAAGGGACAACGCTGAACAACGTATATTTGGACGTTTAGGCGATTTTAAACGTTTTAAGAAAGAGCGTGACGGTGTTGTCGTGGGAGTTATAGGTTGCATGGCTGAAAGACTGAAAGAAGATCTTATGACAAAAGACATGGTCGTTGATATTGTAGCAGGACCAGATGCTTATCGTAGATTACCAACATTGATAGAACAAGCGATGCACGGACAAAGGAGCATTGATGTAGTGTTAGACATCGACGAGACCTACCATGAGATTACCCCTGTGCGCCTTGACAAAAATGGAGTTAGTGCCTTTGTTGCAATAATGAGGGGATGTAATAATTTCTGCACCTATTGTGTTGTACCATATACTCGTGGTCGTGAAAGAAGCCGCAAGCCAAGCACCATAATTGGTGAGGTGCGTGACCTCTACTCAAAAGGATATAAAGAGGTGACTCTCTTAGGACAAAATGTAAATTCTTATAAGTGGGAAGAAAATGGTGAAACGATAGACTTCCCTACCCTTGTATCTATGACCGCCTCTGTGGGCAATGACCTACGTGTCCGCTTCTCCACTTCTCATCCAAAAGACATAAGCGACTCTTTAATTGAAGTTATAGCACGACATAAAAACGTATGTAACTCAATCCACCTACCTGCACAATCTGGAAATGATAGGATATTAAAACTCATGAACAGACACTACAACCGTGCTTGGTATATGGAGCGTATCGCCAAAATACGAGAGTTGATCCCCGACTGCACGATCTCTACCGATATTATTGCAGGGTTTTGCTCGGAAACCGAAGAAGAACATAAAGACACCATATCTTTGATGCAAGAGGTCGGATATATTCTTGCCTATATGTTCAAATATTCAGAACGTCCAAACACAAAGGCTCATCTAACAATGAAAGACGATGTCTCGGAAGAAGTGAAGACAAGAAGGCTAAGTGAGATAATAGATATTCAAAGAAACCTTTCTCTTAAGAGCAATAAGCAAGAGGTAGGTAAATCTTTCGAAGTGCTTGCCGAGAGTTTCTCTAAACGCTCTGACGATATGCTTGTAGGACGTACAGAATATAATAAAGTCGTCGTCTTCCCACGTGAGGGACACAAGATAGGAGATTATGTGAATGTGGAAATAACAGACTGCACCTCCGGTACTCTAATAGGCGTTATTCGTTAATATAAACTCTCTTTATACGAGCAGATATAGATGTTAATATTTCATAAGGGATAGTGCCAATGAGCTCTGCCATTTGGCATATTTCCTGTGAGCTATCAAAGACAACCACATTATCGCCCTCCATAACGTTAAGCCCTGTTACATCTATCATACAAGTATCCATACATATACTACCCACAATAGGTGCTTTAGCTCCTCTGACGTGCATAGACCAAACTCCATTTCCAAATGCTCTATGTAGCCCATCAGCATACCCAATTCCTATTGTTGCCAAAGTCATATCTTTTTGTGCGCACCCACGCATTCCGTAACCCACATGAGTACCTTTTTTTATATCCCTTACCTGCAAGACTATCGTATGAAGGCTATTTACATTTTCAAGAGCACCTCCATTTTCTATTGGAGATATGCCATAAAGACCTATACCAAGACGTACCATGTCGTAATGAGCCTTTGGGAAACGCTCTATGCCGGCACTATTACATATATGGCGTAACTTATAGTTTATCGTTGACGACATCTTCTCAAAAAGAGCTATCTGACGATCTGTCTCATAGTCATTTTCCGGCATATCCGAAGATGAGAAGTGCGAGAATACAGATTCTACACTTACACATTTATTGTTATTTAAGATCTTATTTAAAACGGGAAGGTCATCTTCAGAAAAGCCAAGACGGCTCATTCCTGTGTCAAGCTTTATATGAATAGGATAATTTTCAAAACCTCTTTCAGAACATATCTCTATAAATTTATTTAAGGTATAGAGACTATATATCTCAGGTTGTAGGTTATTTTTTAGTATAAGATCATAATCATTAACGTTCGAGTTAAGAATTATAATTGGGGTATCTATCTCCTTCTCACGCAAAGCTATGCCTTCGTCTAAATAGGCAACAGCAAAATAGTCTACACCCTCACGAGAGAGGGCTTCGGCAACATCAAACGATCCGCTGCCATATGAAAACGCCTTTACCATAGTTACCATCTTAACGTTTTTACCAACAATCTTTTTGTAATAAGCCAAATTATGCACCATAGCACTAAGGTTTACTTCCATGACTGTGGAATGACGTTTTTGATCGAAGAGTGATGATATTTTATCTAATTTCTCACCTATGATAAGTATAGCCGAATTTTCAAAATGTTCTATATGTTGTAAAAGGTCGTCCGTCGTCTCAAAATGTTCTTTCAAGCCTTTATATTCGGGAATATCGATACCTATTGATATAACTTTTGATATATCATTATCTTGAAGCAATTTTGCAACTCCCAAGACAGATACGTTTGATAAAATGACTACTTTCTTTTGTTTTTGTGTTATGCTCACCAAAGATCCTAATGCTATTTTTATAGCGTTTATATCACTACGGCTATTGTCTGTTATCACCTTACAGTCATTATTTCCATTTTTTATCTTTAGGCGCACCTCAACCCCCTCCAAAGAAGCACATCGTTGACATACTTTAGACAAATCGTGTCCTAAAAGTGCATATAGGGAGATGACAGACATTATATTTTCATATATGTTATTGTCGTCAAGGAGCAATGGGATAGTATAGCTTTGAGATAGGTATTCAAACTTAACGTGATGACGACTTTGTTCAAGAACCCTCACATCTGCAAGTTCGCTTTTACCCCACGAGAAGAGCCTTTTAGAAGGATAGACCTCTTTTATAGTGTTATTTATCAAAGTATGGTCGGCAGGGAAAATTATAGATTGAGACTCTTTTGCTATTTGTAGTTTCTCACTGAGTTTATGTTCATAGCTGAGAAAATTCTCTTGGTGTGCATCCCCTATATTTGTAATAATAGAGATGTTCGGGCGCACCATCTTTTGCAGATTAGACATCTCATCAGGCTCAGAAATAGCAGTTTCTATAACGGCAAGCTGCTCATCACCTCCAAGCATAAGCAGAGAAAGGGAAACTCCAATTTGCGAATTGTAGCTTCTTGGAGAACGAAAAATTTTACCTCCATCCCAACATTGATATATCCACTCTTTGACAATAGTCTTACCAGCACTTCCTGTAACAGCAACAATAGGCATATTCATGGTCGATCGGTGGTGCTCAGCAAGAGACTGGAGTGCCGCCACACTATTTTTCACCACCACAAAACCAACCTCTTTTTTAAAAACAGAGGTATCGAAACCCTCATCTACAAGGAAGGCTCTAACGCCTTTATCGACAAGTTCTTTCACATAGAGGTGTCCGTCACGCATAGTGCCTTTTATGGCAACAAAAAGCGTCGTCTTTACCACAACTAATTTACGACTATCATATATTATGTTTGTTATAGTGGCATCACTGCCACTTAACTTACCATTTACGATGTTGGCTATTTCAGAAAGAGAATATTTCATATTTCAAATATTAGAACGGCAAAATCCTATCTTTCCCCAACACCACTTCTGAAAGTCTTAATATTGGAGGAAGTTGGTAACGTTTATATTCGTTCTGTTTTAAAAGGAATTCTATTTTTTTAACTAATTTCATGTCAAAACCCTCAGCGATAATGTCATCTATAGACATCCTGCCCTCAATCATCTTAAAGAGTATCTTATCGAGAACTTCATATTCGGGTAATGAGTCACTATCTTTTTGGTCTGGACGAAGCTCCGCAGATGGTGCTTTATCTATTATTGCTTGAGGGATTATCTCTTTCTCTTCGTTTATGAAACGAGCAAGGTCATAAACCTCTCCTTTATATAGGTCTCCCAAAATAGAAATAGCACCATTAGTATCGCCATATAAAGTTCCATACCCCATTGCAGCCTCACTTTTATTTGTCGTGTTAAGCAATAAAGCACCAAACTTATTTGAATATGCCATGAGCATAGCACCACGAATACGAGATTGTAAATTTTCTTCTGCTAACGAGAAAGGAAGATCGCCAAATGGAGATTTTAGCTGTTCCATAAAGCTATTATATATCCCCTCAATAGGCAATGTATATTGTTTTACGCCAAGACGTCCTACCATTTCCAAAGAGTCGTCAACAGAGTGTGAAGACGAAAATTGAGATGGCATAAGAAGCACATCTACATTTTCAGCACCTAAAGCCTCAACTGCAAGTGAAAGCACAACGGCAGAATCTATGCCTCCGGAAAGACCAAGACAAGCCCTTTTAAACCCTCTTTTATAAAAATAATCTCTTATTCCTAAGATTATGGCATTATGCGTATCACGGCTTTTCCCCTTTGCAGTACGTTTTTTCAGAGGTATTTTATTATAGCTGTCTATGTCATCTGTATCCACAAGAGCCATCTCCTCACCAAAGACAGATAGATTTACGATAGCCTCACCACGAGAGTTTATGACAGACGAACCTCCGTAAAAGACAACATCACAACTTGCACCGACAGCATTAACTGTTATTATAGGTAAACCTAAGTCCATTGCTTGATCAGTAGATATGGTGGTATCGTTGTAAAGAGCATCATGATAATATCGTTTTGCGGTCATATTTATTACAGCCGAGAGATCATGATTTTTCTTTAGATAATCTACTTCGTTAAGGTAATTTATGTCTTCACCTATGGCAAGCAATAACTTCTCTCCTCGCACCTCAACTATATTTTCAAGCTCTGCGCCTTCGGGAAAACAAGCTGACTCCACACCAGAGATGTACCCAAGTTCGTTTACACTTGAGACCATAGCTTTGTAATATTCTTTTTTTATCTCTCCATGACTTACATGAAGCACCCCACTAAAAGCCTCTCCATCTATCAACAAAGGAGTTCCTATGAGAAGGTCTATGCCATCTGCATATTCGGCGATCTCCGATATTTCGAACAACGCATTTTCAACAAACACCTCGTTTGAAGATAGGTCATAACAAGGAGTTCCTGTTATTGTCATCTCACAAAAAGCAATAATATCAGCCTCTTGGTTTTTGGCAATACATATCTGCTCAATGATTTTATCTTTATTAGCATCGACATTTCCCACCGATGTGTTAATTTGTGCTATGGCAATTTTCATATTATATGTTTTTTTGTAAACCTTAAAAAGCGCATTGAAGCCTTAGGGTAAACACGTTATCTTTTATGTTAGATTTAAATTCTGGTATCACGTCACACTTCTCATTCCACACTATGTCATAATATGCCGAGACAGCAAGTATATTTTTACAGAATTTGTAATATAGACCTAAGCCAAGTGTTGTATATGCCATATCGGCACCATTTGCTTTAGCATATTTTGTATTTACAAGGTCTTGATGCGCAAATGAACTCTCCTCGATCTTCCTCGCATTTGTCTCCCTGTTAGGGTCATAATAGTCAAATTGTGTCACAAAAGAAAGATTTGTATTTGCTATTTCCTGTTGGAAATAGATATATCCACCCAAATATTTTCTATTAAAAATCGCACCTTGTCCCTTTTGTGTTTGTGAGGTTTCGGCATATCCTGGCTGTGATCCCATCATATACTCACCAAATATTTTAGTGTCGCCCCACGCTGTTTTTGTCTCTAACTTAAGACCAAGATCATAATAGTTTCTGTTAAAGGTCTTCATCTCGTCTGTGGGATATGTATATATCTCATAAACAGTAAGATCTTTATTAAATCTATAATCTCCTGTTCCTCTAACACCACCAAAATAAGCAGAAAATTCAGCTCCTAAAGTTGTATTTTCGTTTATGTTATGAGAAAATTCTAATCTTCCTATAAAGTTACGCAACCCTTTCGAACCATTCATAAACTCATCTTCAGTTAGGATCCCTGCATCTAACTTAAATTTGTTAAGCAGAGTCCCCTCCTTGCCTTTAAATGTTGCATAAGCACCAAGCCCTATATCTGAAGGCAAGATTGTTTGTGTTATTCGAGGAAGCTCCGGCTGCATACGTATCGAAGCCGAACGTTGCATCAAAAATCCATATGGCTTATAGAATACCCCTGTTGTCAAAGCTGCAACTTTTGATCGTGTAGCAAGAGCTACATTCGCCTCAATAAGAGAAACAGACGTTGTAGAAGCGTTTATTTGAAAAGCAGCAGTCAGAAAGTCGTAATTATACAACATCTTAAACCTTGCACGCCTAATATCCATGCGGTTTTTAGAGTCAGCATCAAACTTCCCACGTTGAGCAAAAGCATCGCCTCCTTTTATCTCACCACATTGCCATTGCACCTGCACCACTCCCGATAGTTTCAAACCATCGATAACTAACTTTTTCCTTTTCGAAGTGCTATCAGGATTATTTTCAGAGGCAAGGGACGACATTGCCGTAAGAAGTAGTAATAATAGGGATAAACATTTTCTCATCTATATGCTCTTTTGCCAATTAATAATATTTTGGTATAACAGCTCCATAAGCCTTTCTCTCGCTTGAAGAGAAGCCCATGCTATGTGTGGTGTAAAAGCCACACGCTCTTTATTTTTTATATTGGAAAGAGGATTTTCATTTAATATAGGTTCTTTTGTAAATACATCAAGGGCAGCACCACCAATTTTACCCTCGTCTATCACTCGTGCAAGAGCTGCTTCATTAATTATGCCACCACGTCCCATGTTTATGATAATTGAAGTAGGCTTCATTTGTGACAGTTCTTTATAGTCGAATAGGTTATTTGTATTTTCATTTAGAGGCGCATGGATAGATATGACATCCGACTTCGAAAGAAGCTCCGACATATCTACACGTCGGTAGTCGCTATTGTTATTAGCCCCAGATGTAGAATAGTAAACTACTTCTGCACCAAACGCCTTAGCCACACCAGCAACACTCTTGCCTATTGTTCCAATCCCCACAACACCAAACACCTTACCCGCCAATTCA
>JAVVUK010000071.1:0-8239 GCA_036653215.1 Rikenellaceae bacterium | reverse complement strand
TTTTTTATTTATTTTTTAACCACCACATTAACTACCTATCAATGAGTGACTTTAATTTAAATAAAAAAAGCCGCCTTTTTCTCAAAAGGCGGCTTGATGTATAATAGTGTTAAGGTTTCTTTGTTAAAGAGGCAACAATTTGTTTCGCATTTGCCGCATATTGACCTGATGTCACCTTATTATAGTACTTAACAGCATTGTCGTTGTCTAACAAAACTTGGTATGCTGCACCTATAATATAGTTAAGAGTCATTTTATTATCTAACTTCGTTTGGGCAGCAACAGCCTCATCCCCATACTTAATTACAGATTTATAATCTTTAGCCGCATTATATATCTGTACTCTTTGCATATGTGCTATTTCATTTTTAGGGTTGTTACCTAATACTAAAGCTATATTATCTTCAGCAAGGTCTACATTTGTCTTTGCAACTTCAGCAGCGTTTGAAAGGAGTGCATTATTTACTTGACCCTCGATCTTAGCATATTGAGGAGCTGATTTTGCGAAAGCATATAAGGCTGCATAGTCAGCAAGCGCCTCAGAGGTATTTCCTTTTGAATATTTGCTATTTGCGCTTAGCAGAAGTAGAAGTGACGAGTTAGGGTTATTTACCAATCCTTCTTGACAAGTAGCAAGAGCATTATCAAAGTCACCTGCTTTATTTAAACTAAACGCTTTTAGTTCGTATACCTTAGATAAAAGAGCTATTGCTTGTTTTGCATTTGCTGTGTCCGACAAAGATGTGAAGATCTCCCCACCTTTAGAAAAAGCTTTAATGGCAGCGTCATAATCTTTTGTGCTCGCTGCTTTTTTGCCACTATTAAGGGTTACACTTCCTAATGCAGCGTATGCTTGTTTACCTATATCTAAGGCACCCTCTTCAGTAGAAGTCTTAGACATATCATAAGCCTCCCCAAGCAATACTATACTCTTATCAAAATCCCTAGCATTTGCCGCAGCCATTCCCTCGTTTAACTTTGTGGTAATGTCATTAATACTCTGTGCTGATACGGTAGATGCTACCATTATAGATACGGCAGCGATCAAAAAAATTCTTAGTTTCATCATAGTTTTTTATATTATTGTTTTTATATTATTATTTGACTATTGCCAAAATTAGTAATTATTATTTTTATATACCAATAAAAACACCATTTTTTACGATATTTGGCTGAAATCTGTGTCTTTTAATCGTTTTAGACCCTCCTTTAGCATTATATTTTCAGGCTTATCGAGTGTGGCATCCTCTTCAAGCAACTCCTCAGCAGCCTCACGAGCAAGAAACAACAACTCACTATCATGCGCTATGCTTGCGATTTTCAAATCAAAAACATTGCCACTCTGCATCGTTCCATCTATCTCGCCATAGCCTCGCAACTGAAGATCAAGCTCCGCAAGTTCAAACCCATCATTGGTATCAACCATTGCAGCCATCCTTTTACGAGAATCTGACGTTAACTTATCTCCCGTCATAAGGACGCAATAGGATTGCTCAGCTCCTCGTCCCACCCTGCCACGCAACTGGTGAAGCTGAGACAAGCCAAAACGTTCTGCATTTTCTATTATCATAACTGAGGCGTTAGGCACATCAACACCAACCTCTATGACCGTTGTGGCGACCATGATATTTGCCTCTCCCTTTTTAAAAAGATCCATACCGAAAGCTTTATCCTTAGCACTCATCTGCCCATGTACTATTACGGTGGAATATTCTGGATTTGGAAAGGCTCGTGAGATGCTCTCATATCCATCCTCAACACTCTTATAATCTAATGTCTCCGACTCTTTTACCAAAGGATATACTATATATATCTGACGACCTTTAGCTATTTGATCTCGCATAAAAGCAAAGAGCGGCAAGCGACGTGAATCGTTCATATGGAGAGTCTTTATAGGCTTGCGTCCCGGAGGGAGTTCATCTATTACCGAAACATCAAGATCTCCATATAGCGTCATCGCTAAGGTACGAGGAATTGGAGTAGCTGTCATTACAAGAATATGCACTGGAGTGTCGCTCTTTTCCCACATCATAGAACGTTGCACAACACCAAAGCGATGTTGTTCATCTATAATAACGTATCCTAAATTACAAAATTGTACTCTATCTTCAATAAGGGCATGAGTACCTATTATTATATGTATCTCTCCAGAGGCAAGGTCTTCCAATAATTTAATGCGTTCTTTCTTCGTTGTAGATCCTGTGAGCAGAGCCACACGCAAATGCAGAGCTTCCGCAAATTTGGATATGTAGATGTAATGTTGTTGTGCTAAAATCTCTGTTGGTGCCATGATTGCCGCTTGGAAACCGTTATCTACGGCAAAGAGCATGGTTATGAAAGCGACTATGGTTTTCCCACTCCCTACATCACCCTGCAACAACCTATTCATCTGTATTCCAGATAAGGTATCTCGGCGTATCTCTTTTATCACTTTCTGCTGCGCCTTAGTAAGCTCAAAAGGAAGGTGCTTATAATAAAAGGTATTGAAACGATCTCCCAAAACAGGAAACACAAGACCTTTATTCTTAGTAACACGGATAGTACGTTGTCTCAAAAGAGACATTTGGATCATAAAGAACTCCTCAAACTTAAGTCTTCTTTGTGCATGATGCAACGAAGTATCGTCTTGAGGAAAATGGATATTATGGAGAGCCTCTCGTAAATTCATAAGAGAATATTTACGACATACGCTTTGTGGCAAGGTTTCCGTAATTAAAGAGGATAGTTTATTCCACACCTCAAGCACAAGGCGTGAGGTGAATTTGGCTCCGCAACCAGCCTTATTGAGCTTTTCGGTAGATGGATATACCCCATATACTTTAGGTCTATTTAGGTCACTTTCAAAAAGAGGAATGTCAAACTCCGGATGCGCAATATTTAATATGCCATTATAGAAAGACGATTTCCCAAAAAAGATATATTCTCGATCAATCTCTATGCGTCTTTTGACAAAGTCGACACCACGAAACCACACCATCTCGGCAATACCTGTCTCGTCTGCAATTATTACATTTAAGCGTCTGCTTCTTCCAACCCCTGTTTCAGACATGGTACGGACACGTCCTTTTATCTGAATGAAAGTCAATAGATCGGGTGTTACTTCGTTTATCTTAAATATGCGTGTGCGATCGATATAACGATATGGGTATAGGTAAAGCAAATCTCGAAAAGTACGAACCCCCAGTTCACCATCAAAGAGCATCGCTCGACGCTTACTTACTCCGTCGAGGGCCGAAATTTCAGTATCAAAGAGAGATGTGCCCATGGACAGATCATTTACTTGATTATTGTTGTACAAAAAGGAAGGTCATTGTTCCTACTTGCCTATCGCCACCACTGTGACTAACAGTAAAAGAAGACATCTTAGCAGCTTGAAGAGCCATTTCTTGAACACAAGGATCGGTAACCCCTGTGGCACTACGTACAGATGCAGAGACTACATCTCCGTTCATTGCAACCACTATATTCACAACGACACGCCCACCGCCCTCACAACGATATGCAGGGACTTCAAGATAAACAGCACCACGTCCTTTGAGGTTAAAAGAAACCGTCACATTACCCTTTTCAACACTACTACTGCCATCGCTATTTTTCGAAGACTCACCTATATTTTTCTCCGAATTGTCTCCTCCTCTGATATTAGCATTTTTACTTTGGATAGCCTCTAATCCCTTTTGGTATCTTTTGTTTGTAGCCTCTAAATCTTGTTGCACCTTACGTGCCTCATCATAAAGCTTATCGCTATTTATGCTTTTAGCATCTCTCAGCCTTGTATCTAAACTGCTATTTTCATCCACCGATACATTACGCACAGGCTCGTTTGCCATTCTACGTAGCTCCTCCTCCGACATCTGTTGCTCTTCTATCGGCTCAGGCTCTTTAACATCGGGGAGTGCCTCCAAAGGCACGTCTATGTATATGCTGTCACGACTATCATACTGACTAACATCGTAACGCACGAACATGATAAGGATAAGGATCAACATATATGAAACAGAGACCCACACTACCCCACGACGATTTCGATATAACCACTCATCGACGCTCTTTTTCATATTTACGAAAGGGAGCATCTTAAATAAGATATCTTTATCTTTTTTGTCAACCTTAACCTTCAGTTCATCGCTGCCAAAAGCATTATTAATACACTTTTTGGGAGCTTTAAAGAGGTCGCCAAGCCTAACTATTTTATCTTTATATAACTCGTTTTTATTCATCATCGTAATAAGTGGCATAAAGGTAGATATATTTTGTCTACTATCAAAAATTTTATTATTTTTGTAACCTATTATGACAACATCAGAATTTAAGGAAAGCCTCTTAGAGAGCAAAAACATCGTTATCCTATCGCACCAAAACCCAGATGGAGACGCCATCGGTTCGGCTCTATCCCTATGTCGTTTTCTTAAGACAATAGGAAATGAAGCAACCGTAATCATGCCAAATGAGACGGCGGACACCATGTCTATCATCTATGGATATGACACAGTAATATATAATAACAAAGATAGTGAGAAGGCAGCGACTCTTGTAGAGAAGGCTGAAATTCTGATTTTTGTAGACCTTAACGACATCAAAACTCGCATAGGCGACATACATACAGCAGTAGAGAGAAACACAACTGCTAAAAGAGCAATTATAGACCACCATGTGAGCAGTCCCGATCCATCTATCGACTTTATATATGCAGATAGCACCGCCTCATCAACTGGGTTATTGATATATAGGCTCATTAGCGATATGGGAATGGCAGATAAGATAGATATAGAAACCGCAAACGCCATGTATATCGGCATGATGACAGACACCGGGAATTTTAGTTACGGATTTCTTACATCCGAGCTTTTTGAAACGGTAGCTAAACTTATAAAGATAGGCATCTCTCCTCAAATTCTAAACGGAGCCATATATAACACTAACTCGGAAGAACGTATGCGTCTTTGGGGATATGTGATGAGCGAAAAGATGGTTATCTTACACGACTTGAAAGCCGCATATATAACTCTAACAACAGAAGAGTTAAGGCGATTTAAATATAAAGAAGGAGACACCGAAGGACTTGTAAATGTACCTTTATCTATTGCGGGAATTGAAAATTCAGCTATGTTCTCCGAGAAAGAGGGCTTTGTACGTATTTCATTGCGTTCCACAGGACAAGACGGAGAAGACATGAACGTCTTTGCCCACGAGACATACAACGGTGGCGGACATCGTAACGCCTCTGGAGCTCGCTCAAAAGAGTCTATGGAAATGTGCGTCGTGAAATTTGTCGATGGGATGAGAAAAGCAAGAAAGAAATAAGGAGTTGTTTGAAATTTATTTCTGATAAATTTTGAAAAAGCGATATAAAATATTTTAATAAATTCGAAACGGCTTCTAATATGAACATCGACCTTATAGTCATCGGCAAGACTAACATAGACTATATCTCAACTGGCATAGCGGTCTATCAAGATCGTCTCAAAAACTATATCAACTTTACGATAAACATCCTGCCAGACGTAAAAAACAGCAGTAGCCTAACTCCCGAATTATTAAAAGAGAGGGAAGGGGAGCAGCTTGTTAAGATTTTAGAGAAGTACGACTATATCGTGCTCTTGGACGAAAATGGGAAAGAGCATTCCTCCGTAGAATTTGCAAATTGGATAAACAAAAAAGCTAACATGGGCATAAAAAAACTTTGCTTTGTTGTTGGCGGAGCATTCGGATTTTCCAAACAAGTATATTCCATATCACACGAAAAGGTATCTATCTCAAAGATGACATTTTCACATCAGATGATACGTCTTCTATTTACCGAACAGCTATATCGAGCCTTTACAATCCTCAATAACGAGCATTATCACCACCAATAAGATTATCGAATAACACGAAGTGCTCTATGAAGACAACTTATCTTCAAGGGTAAGCCCGGTCCTTGCTCTCCATCTACATCGATACGGATATCTCCACTTATAGCATTTATAGTCAACTCTTTAGTTTTAAAGTGAACAACACCACTTGGATATGACGATTTTATTATCGGATTTGTGAAGAAGTGGATGAACACATTCACAGCATCTATCGGATTGTTATTTTTAATTATGACGACATCTAAAAGACCATCTCTCTCGTCCGAATAATGCGCTATATCGAGGTTCCCGGCCGTGCGTCCGTTAAAGACAAAGAAAATAACGGCTTCGTCATTATAACGTCCTTCGGCAGCCTCAACGTTAAGGTGCATCATTCTGAAACGAGGCAATTCATTAATAGAATTCATATAATAAGCCATCTTTCCGAATGTGTTTTTCAGCATAGTAGGCGTTCTTTGCGACACTTCTGTAAAGAGCCCCGCACTCAACACATTAACGAAATATGTAGAATTGACCTTACCCACATCTATACGACTAACTTTACCTTTTAATATCTTACGACACGCATCTTTAATGCCCGAATTGTTACCCAACATCTTAGCAAAATCATTTGCCGTACCAGCAGGCAAAACCGCAATAGGGGTGTTTATAGAGTTGTTCATAAGAATGTTAACCACTAAATTCACCGTTCCGTCACCGCCAGAAATAAGAATATGGTGATATGGTTGTTGGATTAGCTCCACAAGATCACTCTCTCGGCTATCTATCGTAAATCTAAATGGAATTAGGCAATAACCAGCTTTTTGATACTCCTCGATAATGTAATCAAGGTGCATCAATATGTAATTCTCTCCTGAAAATGGATTATATATAAACAATACTATATTCATCTACTTACCCAAACCTTTAGTTACATAAGACCTTAATGAGTCTCTGTCATAATATATAAAAAGTGCTTCTAACTGCTTATCTGACTCTACCATTTCACGACCTTTCTCAAACCCCATTGCCATAACGGCAGTAGCATAAGCATCGGCCTCCACAACTGTTGGAGCTACAATGGTAACAGAAGCCATACTGTTTACCACACTCTCTAAGGTAAGAGGGCTAAAGGTATGATTTACACGTTTACCATGAGTGTCTGTATATGTACGGCGATAATTTCCAGACGTAGCTAACGCTTTGTCTTTTAAAGTTAATATCATAGACATATCTGCTCCAGGAGTGAAGTTGCCATCTGTGGGCTTGTCTATTCCGACCTTCCAACCTTTACCTCCATTGTCACCACTGCAATATACCTCCCCACCTATCTCGACAAGAAAATCGGAAACGCCACGCTCCGCAATCCACCTACTCACCAAATCTACCGAATATCCTTTTGCCAAAGAGTTTAGGTCTATTTGAATACGAGGGTCAGCCTTCACTATTTTACCGTTTGACACAGATACCTTGTCAAACCCGACAATATCACGCAAAGAGTCTTTGTTTACAGCTCCGTGTCCATATTCTCCATAAAAGCCATACGCCTCAACAAGCGGTTTTATTGTGACATCATAAACTCCACCACTACGTCGGTTTACCATACCTGCCACACTTAAGCACTCTGTAATGTTATTATCTAAACTATCTGTTTCATTATTATTAATCTTAGAAAGCAGCGATTTTTCACGATAAAGAGAACATGAGTTTTCAAAATCGTTCAACAGAGAATCTATACTTCTTTGCACGATCTCACTATCGCTATGGTAGACAATGTGATATGTCGTTCCAAGAGCAAATCCGTCTATCACTCTTTTTTGCGGATCCTTACCACAAGCAAAGAGCAGAACACATGATAATATTAAAACTATATTTTTCATCGTTTCATGGCTCTATCAATCTCACGCTTAGAATCTTTCTCCTTAAGATACTCTCTCTTGTCGAAATTCTTACGTCCACGTCCAACACCTATCACTAACTTAGCATATCCATTGTCGCTAATAAATATCTTAAGTCCCACTACCGTAACGCCCTTATCTTGGGTCATACGGATAATTTTTGTTATCTCTTTCTTGTTTAATAGTAACTTTCTATCTCGCTTTGGTTGATGGTTGTTATATGAACCCCAATGATACTCCGATATGTTCATCCCCTTGACAAAAAGCTCTCTATTGTTGACATAACAAAAACAATCTATAAGAGAGGCTTTGCCAAGCCTTATAGACTTTATCTCAGTGCCTGAAAGCACAATCCCGGCGGTATAAGACTCTAATATCTCATAGTCAAACTTCGCCTTTTTGTTTTGTATATTTACTTTTTTATAATCTATCATATCATTGCTTCTGCGGTGCTAAGGTAATCATTTTTTTTCAAACAAAAGTAGTGCAAACAATGATTTTACAAAA
>JAVVUK010000070.1:0-8705 GCA_036653215.1 Rikenellaceae bacterium | reverse complement strand
GATTGGAATAAATAAAATAAATGACGGACAGTAAAAAGCTGTTTTCATGATAACATAATTTTATTATGAGAGACGAAAGAATAAAGAATAGACTTAACAGGACCGATTACGACTCGTTGATGTCTAAACGAATAAATAGGGTGTTGCTTGTTTGCAACTCTTATGATGCTTTTACACTTGAGGAAGATGGGAGGATAGACACTCAACTTAGGCGTGAGTATGCGGAGCTCGACCTTTCCAATCCACCTGCTTTTACTCGCAAAGACTCGGCAAAAGAGGCTTTAGAGTTGTTAAACGATGAGACAACAGAGCATTTTGACCTTATCATAACGATGTTAAATGTGGGAGAGATAGATGGTTTTGAGTTCGCTCGTATCTCAAAGGAGTTTTATGACGCTCCAGTGGTGCTACTTGCTCATTTCTCTCGTGAGTTATCTCTAAAGTTAGACGGAAGAGACATCTCATATATAGATTATATCTTTTATTGGCTCGGCAATGCCGATCTTATACTCGCTATCGTAAAGCTATTTGAGGATAAGATGAACGCCTATAACGACGTTATAGAAAACGACGTGCAGACTATAATTCTCGTTGAAGATTCTATACGTTACTATTCCACATACCTACCTCTTCTTTATAAGTTAGTTTTGCAGCAGTCACAAGAGTTTATCCGTGAGACGCTGAATGAAGAACAAGGGTCGGTACAACGTCGTGCTCGTCCTAAGATTATGTTTACCACGACTTTTAATGAGGCGGTAGAGCTATATCGTCTTTATAAAAACAACACGCTCGGCGTAATTTCGGACATCTCATATAAAGACAAAGTCGGAGGCACGATGATTGGAGATGCAGGGATTGAACTTTGTAAAATGGTGCGTGAGGACGATCCGCAAATGCCTTTTTTGATACAATCGTCACGTGAAGATAAGCGTGTAACAGAGCTATTCCAAAATGTAGGTTTTATACATAAATACTCAAAAACGCTGCTTGCAGACCTCTCAGATTATATAGTCAAAGAATTTTCTTTTGGCGATTTCATCTTTCGAGACCCTGAGACAGGACTTGAGCTTGCTCGTGCTAAGGAATTAAAAGATTTCCAAGAGATTATAAAAAATATAGATATAAACATTTTAGCATACCACACCTCACGTAACCATATCTCTAAGTGGCTTATGGCACGTGGGCTTTTTGGCTTGGGTGCCGAGTTTAAAGATATTAAAAACTCCGATTTCTCGGACATGGAAGATATGCGTTCATTGGTGGTTAGCATCATACGAGACTATCGTAGTTTGTTGGGACAAGGTATCGTTGCCCTCTTCGACAATGAACGTTACCATCGTTATATGTGGTTCTCTCGTATTGGAGGTGGCTCGTTAGGAGGCAAGGCTCGTGGCTTGGCTTTTGTAAATAAGATGCTTCTCGAAAAGGGGCTTTTTGACAAATACCCTAAAGTAAGGGTCACAATCCCTCGTACTTTGGTCTTGGCAACCGACGTATTCGACGATTTTATCCGTGAAAATGGCTTGGCATCTGTCATAAATAGCGACCTTAACGATGATGATATATTGCAAGAATTTGTAGGATCTCGTCTTCCAGAAAAAATCATGGACTCGTTAAAGGTATATCTTTCATATACACGAAACCCTATTGCCATACGATCGTCATCTAAATTGGAAGACTCCTATTTTCAACCTTTTGCAGGGGTCTACTCGACTTATATGATCCCTTACAACACAAACATAGACCAGATGTTACGTCAGCTCACAAAGGCTGTAAAGAGCGTCTATGCCTCTGTCTATTATGCGGCAAGTCGTTCATACATAAATGCTACTTCTAATGTGCTTTCGGAGGAAAAAATGGCTGTCGTATTACAAGAGGTTTGCGGAACAGAGGAGAATAACATATTCTTCCCTACAATGTCGGGCGTGGCACGTTCGGTAAATTTCTATCCTATTGGAGACGAGAAGCCTCATGATGGGGTTGTAACGGTAGGCTTAGGTCTTGGGAAACTCGTTGTGGAGGGAGGTAAGGCTCTTCGTTTTAGCCCTCGCTACCCTAAGAAGATACTTCAACTATCGACTCCAGAGCTTGCTTTAAGAGACACTCAACGTTCATTTTACGCCATAGACCTGCGTCCTGAGGCGTTCCGCACCTCGACAGACGACTCTGTAAACATTGTTGATGTCGAAGTCCAAGATGCGGCCTCTTATCGTAACATGAAATATGCGGCTTCCACATGGGATGCGCAAAATGAGAGGATGAGCGACTCGCCAATGACTACTGGTCGTAAGGTTATAACATTCTCCAAACTACTGACTTATAACGAACTGCCGATAGCACAAATCATCTCTGAGCTTCTCGAAATTGGACGTAAAGAGTTGAAAACAGAGGTCGAGATAGAGTTTGCCCTTAATATGGATGTCAAGCCGGGTAAGGCTGCCGAATTTAAGTTTTTACAGATACGTCCAATTGTTAAAGAGTCACAAAAAGAGACTATAAAATGGGAGGCTGAGGATGTGACAGACTCCATAATATACGCTACTTCTGCTATGGGGCTTGGGCGCATATTGGGACTTCGTGATATAGTATATGTCAAGACCGATGCTTTTAACCCTGCAAAGACGGAAGTCATAGCCAGAGAGCTTACCGAGCTAAACGAGGTGTTCCAAGAGAAAGGGAAAAACTTTATCCTCATAGGTCCCGGACGATGGGGGTCGAGCGATCCATGGCTTGGCGTGCCTATAAAGTGGTCTCAAATATCGCAAGCACGTGTCATTTGTGAAAGTGGACTTCCTAATTTCCTTATTGAGCCCAGTCAAGGGACCCACTTCTTCCAAAACCTAACCTCTTTTGGCGTTGGATATATGACTTTAAACCCTTGTCAGGGAAATGGCATTTACGATACAGACTTCCTTGATGAACAAGAGGCAACCTTTGAAACCGAATATATTAGGCACGTCACATTTCGCCATCCTCTTTATGTCTTTATCGACGGATTAAACAACAAAGGGATTGTGCGTTATGTAGCCTCACGTAAAGATCAAGAATAGCCTATTTTGTAACTTTGTTTTTTGTAGGTAGCTGTATAATTATTATGGCTGCTGCTATTATGACCGTTCCGATTACCGTTTGTATATTGAAACTCTCGCCCTTTACTATCAACCAACTTAGGATAACTCCAAAAACAGGAATTAGGAATTTTATGATGTTAATTTCAGATACTGATATGTTGGGACGGCTAAGTAGGAAATACCATATTGAAAATCCAAGTGCCGGGATGCCCGATAGCCAAATCATAGCCACGTAAAAAGCAGGTGGAAGAGGCTTTATCAAGGCTATTTCTTGTTGTTCGGTGAAGAGTGCTGTTACAAGCAACATCACCCCTCCCACAAAGCAAGAGACGCTGTTTAAGGCTATATGGTCGAGCTGAATGGGACGACGTGCTATTATGATGTTTGTTATACAACCCACAAGACAACTTAATACTAAGGCTATTACGCCCCAATAGAAGAATGGTTTTACAGTTGTCATCTCGGAGGTGCTGACACTGATAAATATAACTCCAGCAAAGCCGAAGACCATAGCAAAGACCTTACGCATAGAGAGCCTGTCTCGTTGTCCGAGAAAGAAATGGGCAAGGATGGTGACAAAGATAGGTCCGAGACCTACTATTATTGCACCTACGGCAGCAGGGACAATTATCAAACCTGCATAGAAGAGCCAATATTGCAAGAATGTCTGAAAAAAAGCAAAGAACAACAGATATTGCCATTGGTCTTTAAAGACGCTCCATTCTACTTTACGCCCTATGAGAAAAGGGGCAAGGATGATCCCTGCAAACATGAAACGTACTCCCGATAGGAAAATAGGAGGTAGGTATTCAAACCCTACTTTTGCAGCAGGAAAGGCAGATGCCCATACTAAAGAAGCTACGACGGCAAGTAGGTTGTACTTAATTTGGTTTTTCATATTCAGGGTTATTTCTTTCCTACTACTATTGTAGATAGATCTTTATGTTGTAGATATTTTCTTGCAAGGTCTCTAACACGTTCGGCAGAAATGTTTTTTATCTCTTCAATAACATCATTTATATTGGTGTCGTCTTGTTCGTTTTGTATGTTTTCTATCAATACATCCGCTACACCAAAAGGCCCATCAAGGATGCGCATCACCTCTCCTATCATCACACTTTTAACCATAGATAATTCTTTATCACCAATAAGGTCATCTTGCAACTTCGCTATCTCCGCAAATACAGCTTTTATAGCGTCATCGGTATGTTTTGCTATTACCTCGCCTGCTATTATAAAATAACCTGTGGTGTCGGTGTTTACCATGTTAGAAAAGATGCCATATGTATATCCCTTATCCTCACGAAGGCTCATTATTAAACGTGATCCGAAATATCCACCGAGTATCTTTGCCACAATTTGCATACCTATAAAATCGGGATGTTGCTTGTTAAAAAGCACACGCCCTATTTTTATTGCCGATTGCATAGAACCCTCTTTCTCAAGATAGAAATCATTTACAGGTAAGGCTTTAGGCGTGAAAGCAGAGTTGCGTGTTCCACGTGGAAGCACATCTACTATACCTCCTATTTTTGTAATATCGTCTTTGGTGCTGTCTCCGCTAACTACAACAAACATATTGTCTCTTGTGTAGTGCTTCTTGAAAAAAGCATTCAACAAATCTGAATTTAGATTATCGTATTCGGAGGTATCAAAAATCTTCCCGTAAGCGTTATCATCACCAAAAAATGTGTTTTGAAGATGCTCCTGCGCCACATATGCTATCTTTGCCCTTTGCATGGCGATAAGTTGTTTCTTCTTAGCAGCGTATATCTTTATCTCATATTCGGGGAATGTAGGATTTAGGATGTCTTCAAGAAGCTCCAAAGCCTTATCAAAGAAGTGTTTGAGCGTACATATCGTAATTATAGAATAGTCCATATCAACCGATATGTCGTATATAATGCCGTAATAGTCTATAAAGTCGGCTATCTCGGAGGCTGTATGCTTTTTGGTCCCTTCTGTGATGTTGTTTATAACAGATGACGAGAGGAATGGCTGACTTTGTTGTGTTACTCCTGCACGAAAGACAAGAGATATACGCACCACATCATAACCGCTATTGTCTAACCTATATATAGGAACGCCAAGAGGACTTTTTAGATCATCATAAGGGATGACTTTTACACTGCTGGGAACTACTATCTGGGGTTGTTGGCTTCTATCTATCATTATCACTCTTATATATTAGGGTTGAGCTGTTCTCAGTTCTGAAAAGCTGTTTTGCCATTGTCGTAATCTCTTGTGGCGTTACGCCTCTATATCTACCTATCTCGCTGTTTATCAAAGATATGTCACCTATCATCTCATAATAACAAAGGTTCATGGCTTTGTTTGAGACGTTGAGCTCACCAAAGAGCGTGTTAGCCTCAAATTTGTTTTTCACCTTTTCTAACTCTGTATCTTCTATTGCGCTATCGCAAAATTCAGAAATGGCATTTACCATCGCCTTTTCACCATCTTCTACCGTCACCCCTTCACTTAAATATCCGCAGACGACAAATAAAGAAGGGTCTATGTTCCCTGAGATATAAGCGTTTATGTTTGAGAAAAGAGGATTTTCGACTACCAATTTGCGATATAGGCGTGATGAGTTGCCGCTTGAAAGGATATCGGAGATAGTGTCACATAGGATGTAATCGTAAGAGAGTCTGTCGGACATCTTAAATACGATGTATATTGCTGAAGCAGAGACATCACGACTAACACTCATGCGTCGTGCCTCTTCTTGTTTGAGCTCTTGTGGAATTTTAGGAATATCGCTCTTACTGCCTTTTATATCGCCAAACCACTTTTCTACAAGCGCAAATATTTCGTCGCTCTCAAAATCTCCAGATATACCTATAATGGCATTGTCGGGTTGATAAAAAGTATCGTAAAATGCTTGTACATCGCTCAGAGTGGCGTTTTCGATATGGCTTACGTCTTTTCCTATGGTCAGCCAACGATAAGGGTGCACCTTAAAAGCCATGTCTCTAAGCATGGCGTTTAGATCTCCATAAGGTTGGTTTAGATAACGTTGTTTAAACTCCTCGACAACCACTTTTTGTTGTAGGGCAAGGGTCTCTTTGTTTATGTTTAAGTTACGCATACGATCGGACTCAACCCAAAGTGCTGTTTCTATATTCTCCTTTGGAAGCACTTCATAGTAATTTGTATAGTCGTCGTTTGTAAAGGCGTTGTCTTCTCCTGCCGCTTCTTGTAGAGGAATATCAAATTGAGGCACATTTTGTGAACCGCCAAACATAAGATGCTCAAAAAGATGTGCAAAACCTGTCTTGTCCGGAAATTCGTTTCGTGATCCGACTTTGTATATTGTGTTTACAGCAGCCATAGGCGTGTTTACGTCTTTGTTAAAAAGCACTGTAAGCCCATTTTGTAATATCTTTTTTTCGTATGTTATCATCAAATTATTAATAAGGGTAATCGTAAGAAACGGTTTTAAATTATGAACGTCTAACTTAAAAAGCCTCTGTCATGTTAAAATATACTAACCATCCGTTTCCTTTCCCTGTGCCACGACCAATGTCGAGACGGAAGTTCTTATATGGTTGTATCTCATACCGAAATCCTATGCCATAGTTAGTCTTCCAGTTGGTCATGTTTTTCATCTTGTCTGATATGGATCCTGCTCCAAACCATGCCACAGCCCCAAGTCGTGATACGAAAGCCCGTCTTGCATATTGCTCTCTCGTGCCAAACATATGACGATATTCAACCATTCCGTAACCCATATTCTGATCACGATATTTACCCATTATATATCCTCTAAGGTCAAAAGGACTGCCAAAAGTAGGTAGGTTACTATAAGGAACATTGTCTATGCCGTTGTCGAGCCTTATGGTATATGCTAAGGTAGAACGTCGGTGGAAAAGCTGAATATAGTGTCTAAATTCGGTAGATATATATCCGTAACTATACTTATTACCCATAAATTCCGGATAGGCAGTGGCTTTTAATATTGCGTATATCCCTTTTATGGGAAAAGACTCGTTATTTCGTGTGTCATATTGAGCAGAAAACCCTACTCCTATATCTACAAAGCGATGTCCATATTTCATTACCGCAGGGTTAGACTCCATATTGTTTGGCATCCCAGAACCATTGTTGTATGTGATGTCTAACATAGGACCTAAAAACAACTTCTTTTCCCATACGTCCCATAAAAAAACAGGTCTTAGATATAAGGTTTGCTTGTCGTATATAACTTCGTCTTTATTCTTTTCTATATCTGCCTCTTTATATCCTATGCCATAGAAATTAGCAGGTTCTAATCGAAAGCCATAATTGCTATATATTCTAAAACTATTGTCGTTAAAGTAAAGACAACTTATCCCTGCTAATACAAAAGTACCGTTTATAGAGACGTTAAATCCGATAGGGATAAAAGATCGCATAAGATTTGGGTCGTTACGATCTGTGAGAAACGTCATTAAGGCAGCTCCCCCAATCCCTAAAGAGGCCTCTGGGGTATATGAAGGACCTCCCAAAACCGAAATCCACCAGTTTTTATATGCCCTTATTGAGTCTCTATGGTTTTTATGTAATACCTGTTTTAAAGTCCCGGATGTATATACGACTCCATTATATCTAACGCTATCCTTTTTACTTAAAGCAACAATATCTTTATAATCTTTACGCAATGTTTCATGTGAAACAAGGGTGTCTAAACCGTTTATTGTTAGGGTATCAACGGTCTTTGATGGATCGTATCTCTCTTTTGGGTGTTTCTGTTTTTTTCTTGCTTTTATAATTTCTATGCCGTCTTGCGAATACAGGGCAGATGATATAAAGAACATTATAACAGCGAGTAGAAAGAATTTTTTCATAAAGCATTTTTCATATTCCCTATGCAAAGATAATGAAATTATTAATATCTTTGAGGAAGTAGGAAACTGTTTAAATTTGTTTCCGTGAATTTCGAGGCTATTTAAAAAGATTATGGACGAGATATTAAAATTTTTAGAAGATCTGAAATCGAATAACAATCGTGAGTGGTTTCAGACAAACATAGAACGTTACAGGTCGGCACAAAAGAAATTTGACTCTTTGGCAATGACTATCATGAGTGGCATTGCCGCCTTTGATAATTCTGTTATGGGGCTTCAGCTCAAAGAATGCACCTATCGCATATACCGAGATGTTCGTTTTTCTCCCAACAAAGAGCCCTATAAAACCCATATGGGGGTTTACGTGTGTCCTAAAGGCAAAAAATCAGGCTTTGCAGGCTATTACTTCCACCTTGAACCAGACAATCATTCTCTTTTAGCGGTAGGATTACATTGTCCAGAGCCTAAAGTTGTGGGGAGCGTGCGAGATGAAATTTTTGATAATGGCGATGAGTTTTTAAAGTCTATCGAGGAGTCAAATGCCTTTATAATAGACCAAAGTTCCAAACTAAAACGAGTGCCTAAAGGCTATCCAGCAGACAGTAAATATGTCGAATATCTAAAGTTAAAAGAGTTTGACCTCATTAAGGCTGTTTCGATAGACGAGAACACCATTTCTCGTGCCTTGTCAGACTTTAAGAGTGCTTCTCACTTCGTTCAGATACTCAACCGTGCTGTTTCCTACGCCAAAGAAAATTAGACCTGACAAAATCAAAAATTGAAAGACAACAATTATGGATAGATA
>JAVVUK010000069.1:0-8818 GCA_036653215.1 Rikenellaceae bacterium | reverse complement strand
GCTATCAATTCTCGTTTTGTTACAGGCTTAGTCATGAAATAATTACACCCAGCTTTTAATGCCGCTTCTTTATCTTCATTAAAAGCATTTGCCGTAAGGGCAACTATCGGAATTATAGAGTTGAATTTTCTAATATTAGAGGTAGCGTCCAAGCCATTCATTATAGGCATTTTAATATCCATAAAGACAAAATCAAAATACTGAGTCTTAACCTTTTCAACGGCCTCAAGCCCCGTAATAGCACGTGTTAAGTGATATTCTTTAAGTATATTTTTAATTAATAAGAAGTTGCTGTCGTTGTCTTCAGCAACAAGAATTTCCCATTCTTTCTTATTTTTACACGAGGCATTCTCATCAAAACCAACGCTTTCTAAATTGTTATCAGCCTCTGAAATTTCTAATTTCTCGACAAAGTCTACATTTGTATATCCAACATACCAAAACTCAGAGCCTTGATTTGCCTCCGAGTGAAACCCTATTTTACCACCTGTGGCATCAGCAATTGCCTTACATATAGAAAGCCCCAAGCCGCTGCCTTGAGCAAAGTCATCTAACTTCTCAAATCTACTAAAGATAAGACTTTTCTTTTCATTGGCGATACCAATCCCTGTATCTTTAACATAAAATCTTATTTGATTTGGCTTACACTCATACCCCATTTCAATATATCCTTTTGGAGTATATTTTATTGCGTTAGTCACAAAATTGGTGAATATCTGAATAAAACGGTGCTTGTCTAAATTAGCAATACATTTAGAATATGGATTTATAAATCTAAGTGTCACATCCGGATTTTGGATACGTTGCTTAAACGATTGGTAAAGCTCTTGGCACAACTGTGCGAGGTCTAATTCTTGACGATTTATATCGACAGACCCTGCTTCTATCTTTGACAAATCGAGTATGTCGTCTATCAGTTTTAGCAATATCTCGCTATTTGTTTCTATAAGTTGTCTATATTCATTTTTCTCCTCTACATCTGTTATTTCGGAAAGAAGTTGTGAAAACCCGACAATAGCATTCAACGGAGTACGTATTTCGTGACTCATAGTAGCAAGGAAAGTAGATTTTAGTTTATCTGCCTCTTCTGCTTTATTCTTTGCTAAAATTAAGTTTTGTTGATACTTAACATCTTCAGTTATATCTCGTTGAATAAACATAACGCCAGAGACTTCTCCATTATTATCATCCTTGAGGCTATAAACAAAATTATAATAACGATATTGTTTACTTTTTCGTTCTAAAATCCTCAATACCGTTTCATTATTTAGAAGTTCTTTTTTATATGTTGCATCATATAATAATGCTATGAAACCATCTCTATCATCTTTATGAATACGATCTAACACCGATTGTAATGTCAACGATTCACAAATTTCAAGTTTGTCATCAAACCTGTAAAACATTTTACTTTTTATATCATAGTTCCACGAAGTTAAATTCCCTACATTAAGTGCCAATGACAACTCTCTTTGTGTAGCTCTAATCTTTTTATAGCTGTTTGCTATCTCCCTCTCCCTTAGTTTATTCTCAGTAATATCTTCACAAGTTAGTAAAAACCCCTGTGAAACACCATTCTCATCACAAGGAACACTTACTTTTGTAGACAGATACCTCTTATCATTTATTTTTGTAGTCTTAACAAAATTTTCTCTACAAAGATCAAAATCATAGTCGGTCTCAAAAGAGACGCTCAATCCTTTTTTTAATTTTACCTTATCCTCATCACTGATGTTAGGATCATCAAAAATATTAACCCCTTTAATTTCATTTAGCGTAACGCCAAACATCCACAATGCTATGTTATTAGCATATTCCACGCCACCATCTTTGTCATACATGATGAGTCCTAATGGTAAATGTTCTGTGATTAATGAAAGGAGTTTGTTTTGCATGATAGAGTTGTTATTCAATAGAAGTAATTACAAAAATAAAAATTAAAGTCCTATTTTAATAGACAAAGATAAAATAAAAATACAATATACAAAAACCTATATTTTCATATCTTTACGCCAGAAACCAAGTATATGGAAAACACAATTATTAGAAACTTACGTGCAGAGCTCATTGCCGCAAGTGATGAGAAGACAAAAACCTCAAGCCTTACTTTTTTTAAAGAAGAGATAAAAATTTATGGAATTAAGAGTATTGATCTTCAAAAGACAAGTAATGCTTATCTAAAACTCATAAAAGGAACATCCAAAAAAGAGGTATTCTATTTCTGTGAGCAGCTATGGCGATCTATGTATTTGGAAGAAGGGATAATAGCTTGTCGGTGGTCTTTATCTATGAAAAAAGAATTTACAAAAGAAGACTTCACTACATTTGAAAATTGGATTACGCAATATGTAACGAATTGGGCTACGTGCGACACTTTTTGCAACCACACTGTTGGAGAGATTGTCGTTATGTATCCTGAGTTTATCAGCGATCTAAAAAGATGGACATCTTCATCAAATAGGTGGTTACGTCGTGCGGCTGCCGTTTCTCTTATCGTTCCTGCAAAAAAAGGAGCCTTTTTAAGCGACATATTTGAAATTGCAGATCTTCTTTTACTCGACAAAGACGACATGGTACAAAAAGGTTATGGGTGGCTTCTTAAAGCAGCCACCGAGCAACATACAAATGAAGTTTTCGATTATGTGATGTCGAAACGTGATGTTATGCCTCGCACATCACTACGTTACGCCATCGAGAAAATGCCGAAAGAGTTGAAATCAGAAGCTATGAAAAAGAAACATTAGTCGATCTTTTCAACTCCGCAATATTCGCACTTTAGTTTTTTAGTACGAATTTAGTGATTTGTATTATTCATAATAATTACATTATATTTGCAATGTTACCAACATTAATAAATATGAAGAAACCTTTATTAATAACTACTGCTATCTTGTTGTCATATTCTATGTTTGCTCAAAGCAAAAACACACAACAAGATACTACCGAATATATGACCATAGGTCTTGATGAAGTTAAAATTTTTGCTTCTTATGCTAAAGAAGACAATCGCAATGCCATTAGCGTTTCTAACATCAACTCTAACGATATTTTCACTCGACTTAGTGTACAGGAATTTCCGGAAATTTTAAAAAAGACACCTTCCATTTACGCCACAAAACAAGGCGGTGGATATGGAGATTCTCGATTATCGATGCGTGGCTTTGGCTCTGAAAACATAGCTGTTCTTATTAATGGGGTTCCTGTTAACGGAATGGAAAATGGGGCTGTATATTGGTCAAACTGGGCAGGTCTTGCCGATGTCACAAATTCTATTCAAATTCAACGAGGCTTAGGGTTATCAAAAACAGGAGTTAACTCTGTGGGAGGAAGCGTCAACATAATCACAAGGAGCAGCGAGATGACACAAAATGGCTCTGTCTTTTACGGAGTGGGAAACGATGGCTATCAGAAAGGAAGTGTCATGTTTTCATCGGGGATGCTTAACAAAGGATGGTCTTTCTCTCTCTTAGGGTCGTATAGTGGTGGCGACGGATATGTAAATGGCACTAACTTTAAGGCGTGGAATTATTTTGCTAACATAACAAAGAAGATTAAAAACAACCATATCTTATCTCTCACTGCCTTTGGTGCACCACAATGGCACAACAGAAGAGGTAACAGACAACTCATAGAAGACTATGACAATAATAGGGACGGCATTCGTATGAACACCTCTTATGGATATATAAACGGAGAGGTTGTAGGTAGCTATTCTGGATATAACAAATACCACAAACCTCAAATATCATTAAACCATTTCTGGACTATTGATGAGAAATCAAGCCTAAATACTGTCATATACGTATCTCTTGCAAACGGTGGCGGACGTAAAGTATATGGCAAAGATGCGAGTATGCTTCAATATAACTACAAAACAGGAAGACCTAACGACAACTCATCGCTCACTCCAGATGGGTTGATAGATTATTTGCCAGTGATGGAGGCAAATCGCAAGTCGGAAACCGGCTCGACAGCCATATTCACTATGGGCACAAACTCACACGACTGGTATGGCTTAAACTCTAACTACAACCGCATATTATGTAAGAACCTAAATCTATCGACAGGTATAGATATTAGGTATTATAAAGGGGATCACTATGACGAGATTACAGATCTTTTAGGAGGTTCATATTTTAAAGATGCTTCTTTAGCATGGCGAGATAAGGAGATGAAGTTAGGCGTTGGTGACAAAGTTGGATTAGATAATACAAGTTATATTTTATGGACCGGAGCTTATGGGGAATTAGAATATAGTGACGATAAATTCCGTGCTTTTATAACCGTATCTGTAAATCCTAATTTTTATAAGAGGGAAGATGTGGGACGTTATGGGATATATTCAGACCCTGAGAAATATCCTATCTCTAAAAGAGAAACGCCATGGAAGACATTCGTTCCTTTCACAACAAAAGCAGGTGTAAACTATGCTATCACAGAAAACCATAATGTTTATGTAAACGGAGGTTATATCACAAAAGCTCCTATGTTTAATAACATTTATGTAGATAACGACCCAATAGCAGATCTGAAAAACGAGAAGATAGGTACAGCAGAAGTAGGATACACCTTTCACAACCGCACTATAAGAGTCAATCTGACAGGATATTACACAAAATGGATGGACAAGAGTGTTGCTAAAAACATAGGCAGCTGGAACGGTCCTAAGGCTTATATTCCAAATATTGATGCTATTCATAAAGGTATTGAAGTAACGGTAGACTATACTCCACTAAAGTGGTTAGAGGTAAATGGATTTTTCACATATGGAGATTGGAAATGGGCTAACGACGTAAATTTCTCCATGTATGACGAAAATGAAAACCACATAGGTGATTACAACGCTTATATCGATGGGTTGTATGTCGGGAATGCTCCACAGATGAGTGCTATGTTAGGGATTACTTGTCGTCCACTGCCATTTACAATGATAGCTTTAGACTATAATTTTTACGGTCGTAACTATGCTGATTTTGTCCCTGAAGACCGCACAAACCCCGAAGATAGGATGCAACCATGGAAACTACCAAACTACTCTACCTTTGATTTAAGCATCACATATGGATTTAGGATAAAATCTGTCGTTATGCAACTTGTAGGTAATGTAAATAATCTTTTCGACACTAAATACATCTCAGACGCACAAGATGGTAAGACACATACCAAAGAGAGTGCTATGGTTTGGTATGGCTTTGGTCGAACATGGAGCGCAGGTATAAAAATGTCATTTTAGAAAATAAAAGTCACGTAATACAAAAGTTTTATTAAATTTGTAGATCCGACTCTGAAAATCAGACGATATGTTTATGAACAAAAAACAATATTTATATATAATTTTATTTCTATTTATCTGTATGTTTTCCAACGTCACATACGGAGAAGAAATGGATAGTGGAGTAAGTCCAACTGAGAAAAAAGCAATTTTAATATTATCATCATATAATCCTGATATAAAAAGGATGAATCGTTTTATCTCTGATTTCGAATCTACGATAGTATCTAAAAGCACCGAATATAATATTTTTATTGAAGACTTAAATTTTAAAGGAATAGACGAAGCAGCAACATGGCAAAGCACTTTCAATCAAGTCTTCAATAAATATAAAGATACTAATGTCAAAGCTGTTATCTTATTGGGACAAGAAGCATGGGCGACATACCTCTCTCTTGGCAACGACAGACCTAATGTTCCGTTTTTCGGATCGATAGCCAGCGAAAACGGAATATATATAAGCGGCGATACTCTACCAAAATATCCTCAAACTTTAAATTTTATAAAAATGGCCGATAAATTTGGTCATTCCGGAGGTGCTCTTAACAGATATGACGTTCAGAAAAACATAGATCTCATAAAGACGATATATTCAAACGTCAAAAACATAGCTTTAATTTCAGACAACACATACGGAGGGATCTCTCTACAATCTCTCTTTATTTCGAAGATGGAAAGAGAGAATGATTTGTCGTATACCTTGCTTGATGCAAGAGATGGCATAGATGTGATTGAAAAGCGAATTTCCAAATTGCCAGACAATAGCGTTATCATATTAGGCACATGGCGCACAGGTGATAAAGGGCAATATCTTATGCACAGTTCATTAAAAGAGCTCCTCTCCTTAACTGAAAACCCTGTGTTTACAATATCGGGCATTGGAATTGGCTCTTTAGCAATAGGAGGAGCCATGCCCATCTATGACAACCATGCTAAAGAGATAGCAAGGCAAATTATAGATTTCTATAATGGAGACTCTACTGCTATTAAGTTTATAGATCCTCAATATGAATACCATTTCGATAATGGGATGTTGAAAAAATATGGTATTAAACAATATCAACTTCCAAAAGGAAGCGTCATAACAGACATGACTGAGGCTAAGTTGTTGGAATATCAAAAATACATATATGTAGGTTCAACAATACTTTTATTACTCATAGGCATCATAATATTCATCTTGTTTTTATACATAAGAAATAAAAGGTTAAAAGATAGACTTAAAACAAGAGAGTTAGAGCTTATTGCTGCGAAAGAAAAAGCCGAAGAGTCGGACGCTTTAAAAACATCGTTCCTTGCCAACATGAGCCATGAGATAAGAACTCCCCTAAACGCTATTGCAGGATTTTCGTCTATCATATGTGAAGACGACACCACAGACGAAGAAAGAGACTCTTATAAATCGATAATAAAGTCTAATACAGAGATGTTATTAACCCTCATAAATGACATCCTCGACATCTCAAGGCTTCAGGCAACCTCTATATCATTCAATAACGAAGATACGGACATCATACCTTTAATGAGAGAGGTTATATACACAACAAACCATCGAAACACAATAGGCTTAGATATTATATTAGACTCTTCATTAGATAGCTTTATCTTAAATATAGATCGTAAACGCCTTGCTCAAGTGTTGATTAACTTAATGACAAACGCCTACAAATTTACCACAGAGGGAAACATAACAATGTCATTAAAAGTGGAAAACGACAATTGCATATTCGCCGTCTCAGACACAGGGATAGGAATACCTTCAGAGTTACAAAACAAGGTGTTTGAGAGATTTGAAAAGGTAAATGACTTTGGTCAAGGCACAGGCTTAGGTCTTGCTATCTCTAAACAAATTATCACCAAATTTGGCGGTAGGATATTTATCGATCCTGATTACACACAAGGCACAAAAGTTGTCTTTATAATACCGATAAACAAATAAATTTTAAATATGACTTTTGACCCCAAGCTCTTTTTTAGTGCTTTTTTTGCATTTTTAGCCCTTGTAAATCCTATACAAAAACTATTTGTCGTATTTTCCATACAAGATAAATATACTCCTGCCGAGTTGAAAAAGATAGTCACTAAAGCGACCATCACAGCACTTGGAATACTTATCTTATTTCTATTTTTAGGAGACGTAATATTAAACTATATATTTAACCTTCAGATATATGCCTTTCAGATCACTTGCGGAGTTGTACTTTTCTATAATGGTTTTATGGGTCTTCAGAAAGGTGCTTTTCTAAATTTGGACAAAGGGACACGCATTGAAGATATAATTGCAGTGCCTATTGCTGTGCCTATGATTGCAGGTCCTGCAACGATAACAGCCGTTGTGACTATGCCTTCAATATATGGTCAATTTACTACTTTGATTGCCGTAACCGTTGCCATACTCCTCAACCTTATCATCATGCGTAACGCTCGACACATAGCAGGGGTATTGGTAAAACACAACATCATGCTACCCATGATACGCATCACTGGTCTTATCGTTGCTGCCATAGGAACCCAAATGATTTTTAACGGCATACACACCTTTATACAAACCACAATTTAACATCTTTGGCTCGTTGTTTGTTATAGTATAAGTAAAATCTAACAAACATTTTGAGCGATGAAACGTATTCTTTTTTCAGCCTTACCACTTCAATATTGTGGCTTATCTTTCGTGTCTTTTATGTTAAGGATAATAATAAGCGGAGCCATATTAACACATGGAATACCGAAAATTATGTCGTTTGACGTTTTATCGTACACTTTTGCAGACCCAATAGGACTTGGATCGGCAACATCATTAACATTGACTATCATTGCAGAAGTAGGATGTTCCATCTTAGTTTTATTTGGGTTATTTACTCGATTGGCACTTATACCTCTAATATTAAATATGGCAACCTTAATATTTGTTGTTCAGATGAACGCACCATTCGAATCCAAAGAATTGGCTCTTCTATATATGATTATCTATATCGCAATTTATGCCATTGGGGGAGGCGAATATTCATTAGATAGAGTGATATTTAAACATAGAAAAACAAAAATGTGCCCCACAGAGAAAACTGCAAGACACATCTTAAAGTCTGTTTAAAAACAGTTTGTAATTATTAAATCGTTAACTTAAGACCAAAGAAATAAGTACGTGGCATTGAAGGTCCATATATATACTTAGCATCACGAGAAACCCCTCTATCTATATCTTTTTGAAAAGAGTCTAATACATTTTTAACGCCACCGCTAAATTGAAGATTTACCTGTTGTGAAATTTTTAAATCATAGGCCAACCTCAACCCCAAATCCCAGAAATTAGGAGTTTTAGTCTCTTTATCTTCAGCTATATACCCTTTATAATGTTGGACAAGCATACTTCCAGTATAGTTTGCCGTCACTGAAGCCGAGAGACGTTTTATAGGAAGATAATTAAGTGTTACATATCCATAGGTGTCGGGAGCACGGAACATATGTTTTTGAGGTTCTATATCAACATTATCACTCCACGAAAGAGCCTCTTTATATCGGCTGCTTTGGAAGGTGAAACCTCCGTCT
>JAVVUK010000068.1:0-8824 GCA_036653215.1 Rikenellaceae bacterium | reverse complement strand
ATATTCGTCTAACGGAGTATGATCTCTCTCCACAAAATAGTCATCCATACTCACAACGAGTGGCTTAAGACCAAATATGCGAAGTTGTATATTTAATTTTTTGCTAAAGGTAGTCTTTCCACTCGAAGAAGGACCCGAAATAAGGATTAATTTTACTCCTTTATAACAAAATCCTGTCACCTCATCGGCAAGGTTAGACAGGTTTTTCTCTTGTAGAGCCTCACATATTTTCACTATTTCGTCCGCACCACCACCGTCAACAGCCTCATTCAGAACACCTATACTTGTTATACCGATCAAGTTTTGCCACGCTTTAAACTTCATAAAGGTGTCGTACATCTTTATTTTTGTAGCATCAATTGAATATCGAGGTCTTCCATCACTGGTCGTTGGAGGGATAAGAATATATCCTGTCATAAAGGGAGATATATCAAAATCTTTCAACACTCCTGTTCTATCGGCTATCGTTCCATAGAAATATCCACAATGTTCATTTAGGATATCTACACTATAATAAAGTCGTTTACGACTCTCAACTAAAGTCAACTTCTCCTTAAGCCCCTCTGCCCTAAACAGCTCCAAAGCCTGCTCCCAAAAGAGCGTATTATGTTTTATAGGAAGGTCATCGGCAATGATGCCATTCATAAATCTCTTTATCTCTGAAGATATGTCTTTATCGCTATCCACTCCCTCCACCGTAAAGAAAAAACCGTCACTAACAGAGAAATTTGTGCGTAATACAGCATTAGGATATAGCTCTCTAACCGCACTGAACAACACCAACAACAAGGTTCTCACATATATACGACGACCCTCTACCTCCGAGATCCTAAGATAGCGAACTGTCACATCTTCTGTTATAACATAATTTAGACTTTGATATACATTATTTACATAAGCGGCAATTACCTCTTTATTTTCTTCAGGAAACACATCATCCAACAAGACACGCAAATTAGTATTAGTCGGTATGGTTATCGACTTCCCATTATCCTCACATCTTACAATACAGCTATCTATCATTATTTTAAAAATTCTATCATTTTATCCAACAAAGAACTTGTGCCGACCCTAAAATATTGTGGTGTAAGCCATTCGTCACCTAAAATCTCCTCAACGATAGTGTAGTATGCCACCAACGCCTCAACAGAAGAGACCCCACCGGCCACCTTTATACCTACCTTATGACCCGTCTTTTCAAAATGCTCTTTTATAACGCCACACATCAATGCCACAGCCTCAGGAGTAGCATTTACAGGGACTTTCCCAGTAGATGTCTTCACGAAATCAGCCCCCGCAGATATTGCTATTTTTGTTGCGTGGATAATCTTTTCTGGCGTTTTTAACTCTCCACACTCGATGATCACTTTTAGCAAAGCATCGTCGTCTATTTCTTCTTTAAGGAACTTAAGCTCCGATATAACAAGATCGTCATCTCCTTCAAGCACCCCTCCCACATTTAGGACAACATCTAACTCATCTGCTCCATTCTCCAACGCCATGGCACACTCCAAAATTTTCACTTCAAGGAATGTTTGAGACAGAGGAAACGACCCTACCACAGCGGTTATAGATATAGAAGTATCGGATAATGCGACACCCACATTTTCAATAAACAAGGGGGTAACACATATCGAAGCAACCGGAGGCAAGCCGTTTTCAGAAAGTTTACGCAGCACCTCTGAAGTAAATAGAGAGACACTTTTTGGAGTGTCTTTAACATCTAATGTCGTAACATCAAGCATTGTGACACAACGCTTAACTACTTCTTTAGTCATGTTTCTACTGCTGATAACCTTTATGTTATCAAGTAATCCTTTATTGTCTAAGTTCATTTTATCAAGGTAATATAATCTTACAAATATATAAATATTTTATCAATAACCGTATTCTTCTAATAAAAATATATATATTTGCCTCTCAAATAAGTTATTATGAATAAAGATCGTCTTATAAAAGAGATAAATAGCCTTAAAAAGAAACATAACGCCATTATTTTGGCTCACTACTATACCCTACCTGAGGTGCAAGATATAGCAGATTTTATTGGAGATAGCCTTGCTTTATCACAAAAAGCGGCTGACACCTCTGCGGATATGATTTTATTTGCAGGAGTCAACTTCATGGCCGAAACAGCGAAGATATTATCGCCACAAAAGATCGTTCTTTCACCAGACATGGAAGCTGGTTGTTCTCTTGCCGACTCTTGTGATGCACAGGCATTTTCAAAATTTATACAACAACATCCTAACCATACCGTAATATCATATGTGAACACTTCGGTAGAGGTCAAAGCCTTGACAGATATAGTATGTACATCGAGTAATGCCGTACAGGTCGTGAACAGCGTCCCTAAAGAAAGGGGTATCATTTTCGGTCCAGACAGAAACCTTGGTCGTTATGTCATCTCGCAAACAGGGAGAGACAACATTCTTGTATGGGACGGTGCGTGCCATGTGCATGAGGAATTTTCGGCAAACGGCATAAAAGAACTTAAAACACAACACCCTAAGGCAAAAGTATTGACACATCCCGAATGTAAGAAAGAAGTAATCGACATTTCAGATTTTGTAGGTTCAACAGCGGCAATACTAAACTTTGCGAAAGACGACAAAAACGGAAAAGAATTTATTATAGTTACAGAGTCGGGCATCCTTCATAAGCTAAAACAAGAATGTCCAAGCAAGACTTTCTATCCTGCACCTGTGGTAAACAACGATGATAATAGGAACTGTCATTGCAACGAATGTCCATTTATGAAACTCGTGTCTCTTGAAAAAATATACGACTCTCTAAAAAATCAAACAACACAGATAAACATTGAAGAGAGCATAAGAGCAAAGGCCGAACTATCAATTCGCAGAATGTTAAGTTTATAATCACAAAGCATCGTAGTTTAATGGATAAAACGGCAGATTCCGGTTCTGCTAATAAGAGTTCGATTCTCTTCGGTGCTACAAAACAACCATTTTAATTATATTATAAAGAATGAAAAAACTTCTATTACTAACCACAATGCTTTTTGCTACTCTATTTGTAGGATGTTCAGAGAGCGGACTGACACTGTTAATGCCAGAATACAATATCACCATCACCATAACATCACTTAACACAGATGTTAAAATGGGAGAAAAAGGATCTTTCACTATCACCTCAGACATGGCGGTAGTTAATGATTTAGTTGTCGAAGTCAGCTCTGACAAACCTGAAATTGCAACAGTTCCTGCTACTGTAACAATAGCTAAAGGCTCTAAAACCGTTAATGGCGAATTTTCTGCCGTTTCTGTAGGGAAAGCAACATTAACAATATCTTGTAAAAACGAAGGTATTGTTATCAACAACCCAAGCACTGAAGTAAGCGTATCTAAAGATGGCGGTAACCAGGAAAAACCTGAAGTTGAAGTTCCTGCCACAGGGACTTTCCTTGAACGTATGAAAGGTGCTAAAATAGGCGGTAACTTAGTAATAGACAACATACAGAAAGTGGCAAATGGGCTTCCTGGTTTGTTTAAAGACGGACGATATATGATTAAATTTAAACAACCGTTAGATCATAGCAACAAATCCTCTGAGACATTTACACAAAGAGTCATAGTATCTATTGTTGCAAACGACAAACCCGTTGTTTTTGTGACTCAAGGTTATGGCTTTGGCGATGGATGGAACTTTGAGAGCTCTTCATATACAGAAGAACTTGTAGACCTTCTCGACTGCAATCAAGTTGTCGTCGAACACCGTTTCTTTGAGGAGTCTACTCCTTCTCCACGCAACTGGAAATACCATACTATTGAAAATGAAGTCAACGACCTACACCGCATAAATCTTGTTCTAAGAGAGGTTTTTAAAGGTCAGAAATTTATATCTACCGGACGTAGTAAAGGCGGACAAACAGCAATATATTACGAGGCCTATTTTCCAAAAGACATAGACATCGCTGTTCCTTATGTAGCTCCTATATGTTACCAACTAAACGACCCTCGTCACGCCGCATTTCTTAAAACTGTAGGTGACGCAACACGTCGTAACAAGATCAAAGCCCTACAACAAGAGATGTTCGATCGCCGTGATGAACTTGTCCCTATGTTTAAAAATCTATATAACGCTTCTGACTTTACAGTAGATATGGATATCATTTTCGATCTTTGCGTCCTTGAATACTCGTTTATGTGTTGGCAATATAACCCTTATGCAGGCATCCCAAGCACTTCTATTTCCAATAAAGAATTGCTAAATGAACTTAATAAATGTGGGGCCAGCTATTACTCACCCGATAGAGATCCATCGTTTATAATGAACGCTAGACACGACATTGGATGTTATGGATATGACGTTACGCAATTTACAAATACCGTAATCACACAAGCACAAGCCGACAGATGGATTGAGGATATTGCAACTCCTGCTGACGGACATGACATCCAATTTGACCCAACGGCAGGACAAAAGGTAAAAGCCTTCCTTCAAGGCAACACCACAGAAAAGATGATTTTCATATATGGGGAATATGACGCATGGTCAGCCGCAGCGGTAGATAAAGCGTTCTTCTCAGGCAAGTCTAATATGTTCCGTTACGATGCACCTGGCGGAGACCATAGTACATTTATTGGCAGCTTTAACTCATCTACAAAAACAGAAATAATAAATAAAATAAAAGGCTGGTTAAAAGAATAACCGTTTCCAACATAAAAATAGCGTCTCGTAAAATTTTACGAGACGCTATTTGTTTTATCACATCATGAAGGAGTTACTTTAAAACAATGAACAGCTTACTAATTTTTAAAGATAAGGTCATGTCCATCACTCTCCACCACTATTGGTCGCTCACGTTCAATGGTCCCTGCCAATATCTTTTTAGAAAGCTCATTGATAAGATATTGCTGAATTGCTCTTTTTACAGGTCTCGCACCGAACATAGGGTCGTAACCCACTTCGGCAAGATAGTCAACAGCCGCCTCTTTAACTTCCAACGTCATGCCATTTGTAGATAACATATCACGAACCTTACCCACCTGCAAAAGAACAATCTCCTTGACTTCTATTTTTGTAAGAGGGGTAAACATTATTATGTCGTCTATTCTATTTAGGAACTCCGGACGAATAGTCTGTTTCATGAGCTCAAAGACCTCACGTTGCGTACTCTCTATTAGCTTTTCTCTGTTGCTATCGTTCAAAGCAGCAAATCGCTCCATAATTATTGGAGACCCTATGTTAGAAGTCATGATTATAATGGTATTACTGAAATTTACTGTTCTACCTTTATTATCGGTCAATCGTCCATCGTCCAGCACCTGTAATAAGATGTTAAACACATCGGGATGCGCTTTTTCTATCTCGTCTAAAAGCACTACCGAATATGGCTTACGACGCACCGCTTCTGTAAGTTGACCACCCTCATCATAACCCACATATCCCGGAGGTGCTCCTATAAGTCGTGATACGGAATGTCGCTCTTGGTATTCACTCATGTCGATACGTGTCATCATATCTTGATCGTTAAACAAAAATAGAGCTAGCGCCTTTGCAAGCTCGGTCTTACCGACACCTGTGGTACCTAAGAATATAAACGAACCTATTGGCTTTTTCTGATCTTGCAACCCTGCACGACTACGTCTAACAGCATTCGAGATAGACTCTATAGCCCTATCTTGACCTATCACCATTTTATGAAGTGCCTCTTCCATAGAAAGGAGTTTTTCCCTTTCACTGGCAAGCATATTATTAACCGGGATGCCTGTCCAACGAGACACCACCTCAGCTATATCGTTACTCTCCACCTCCTCTTTTATCATAGATTTATCTTGCGAACCCTTCATCTGGGCTGTGAGCTTCTCTATCTCCTTTTCGGCATCTCTAATCTTGCCATATCTTATCTCGGCAACCTTGCCATAATCATAATTACGCTCTGCCTCCGAAGCCTCCAATTTAAGATCATCTATACGTTTTCTATTAGATTGGATAAGGTCTAATATATCCTTCTCCGCCTGCCATGCTGCACGCATAGCTGTACGTTCGCTATTTAACTCATCTATATTTTTTGTTAATAGTTCTATCTTCGGAAGATCCCCCTCACGCTTAATAGCTTCACGCTCAATCTCCGCCTGACGTACTTTTCTATCAAGCTCATCTATGGCTTCAGGCACAGAATCCATCTCCAGACGCATCTTAGCTGCCGCCTCATCTATAAGGTCAATAGCCTTGTCGGGTAAAAAACGAGAAGGAATATAACGCACTGAAAGTTCCACAGCCGCAATGATAGCTTCATCTTTAATACGCACCTTATGGTGACTCTCATATCTCTCTTTAAGACCTCTCAAAATAGAAATGGCATCTTCCTTAGTAGGCTCATCGACCATCACCTTTTGGAAACGTCTCTCAAGGGCTTTATCTTTTTCAAAATATTTCTGAAACTCATCGAGCGTTGTAGCACCTATCGCACGAAGTTCCCCACGAGCAAGAGCAGGTTTTAATATGTTTGCAGCATCCATAGCTCCCTCACCACCACCAGCACCAACAAGAGTATGTATCTCATCTATAAACAACAAAATCTCACCATCTGACGAGGTTACCTCCTTTACTACCGCCTTAAGCCTCTCCTCAAACTCACCTTTATATTTTGCACCTGCAATAAGAGCACCCATATCCAAAGAGAATAGCTGTTTATGTTTTAGGCTCTCTGGCACATCACCATTTACTATACGATGAGCTATCGCCTCAGCAATAGCTGTTTTACCAACACCTGGTTCACCAACTAATATAGGATTGTTCTTAGTACGACGAGACAATATCTGAAGCACACGACGTATCTCTTCGTCACGACCTATAACAGGATCTAACTTCCCTTTTCGGACTTGTTCGTTAAGGTTTATCGCATATTTATTAAGAGCATCAAACATTTGCTGATCGGTCTGACTATCTACCCTGTTTCCTTGTCTGAGATTAGAAATTGCCTCCACCAAATTATTTACAGACACTCCTTCATCTTTGAGCAACTGAGACACTCGACCTCCTTTTTTCAAAACGCCAAGCAAAATCTCCTCCACAGAGATATACTTATCGTTAAACTGTTTGGTCTCTTCAAGGGCAGACTGCAACACCGCTAAAGAGTCTTTAGATAGATATTGCTCACCACCTTGCACCTTAGTATGTTGGGTAACAAAGAGGTTTAAAGAATCTTCAATTCGTGTTACATTAGCTCCTATTTTTGTCAATAAATAGTTAGCAAGGCTATCTTCTGCTGTGAGTAAAGCCTTTAATATATGAGAAGGCTCTACCGCCTGATTTCCATTTGCCTGCGCATAAGAGAAAGCACTTTGCAATACCTCTTGTGCTTTAATTGTTAAGTTGTTTGCGTTCATGTTGTTATTTTTATTATCGTTTATCAAATCTCTTGCCAATAAAAAAATATGACATTTTGTCATTCGTAATGATTTTTTTTATAATATTGCATCATTATGAAAAGACTTTTACTGTTTTGCGTTTCATTATTGCTCACATTCGGCTGTGAAACTTCCGATATAGACAATAAAGATATAAATACCGAACCAACGGTTTTATCACTCACTTTTTTCTCCGCCGACAACCCTTTATTGACTGATGATGTTAATGGAGTTATAAACGAGGCCGACAAGACAATTGAGGTTGTGATAAACTATCCCATAACAACTCAAACCCTTATTCCGAAGGTTGAACTTTCACAAGGAGCCTCATCTAATATAGAAGAGCTAACTCCTATGGATGTAAAAAAAGACAATATCTTGAAGGTAATAGGCGGCGGCACAGAAAACGCATATCATATTATCTTTCATATCAACGAGCCAACGTCTATAATAGCCATAAAAGTAAATGGGGCAGAGTGTTATAACGACACTAACACCAACACCTATTATGCCCCTTTGTCTCGTGAATTGTGGGGCAAAGCCGTTTCTATAGAGGTATTAGGAACGGGGATCAACAAAAGCACAATAGGGACATCCTCAACAGAATATGGTAAACCAATAGAAATAGGTCTTTCCATGAACAAAAAATATGAAATCTCAGTTGAGGGAACGACTACTATTAAAACAAACATTATAATAACAGGACTTCCAATTATTATTGTGACAAGTTCTTCGGCTATGGACAATCTGACAAATACAGACAAAACGCCATGTAAAATATCCCTTTTTGACCCCACAGATGGCGGAAGCCGCAACCACCACAACCTCAACGGCAAATTGCGTGTTAGAGGCAACTCATCAAGCTCTTATAAAAAGAAATCGTTAGCTTTAGAGTTATATGATGAAGCAGGTGTGATCTTAGACAAGTCGTTTCTCGGTATGCGTAAAGATGATGATTGGATTTTAGACGCTATGTTTATGGAACAGCTACGTATGAGAAACCGTATATCACAAGACATATGGTTAGATATGTATAAACTACACTATGCGACAAAAGAGCCTAAAGCCGTTGCCACAAACAGGGGAGAGATGGCTGAGATGTTTTACAATGGTGAATATATGGGCATCTATTGTATAAGCGAAAAGGTAGACCGCAAACAACAAAACCTAAACGACATATCGGGAGCTCTATATAAAGGAGAAGATTGGACTGATGAGTGTATATTTAAGAGTATTCAATCTTATAACGACCCTTCGGCTGAGTTTTTTGGAGGTTGGCAAATACAACATCCCACAGAACCATACAACTGGAAGCCATTTTTAGATTTTCTTACATTTGTCACCGAGTCCGACTATAAAAATGGGGCTTCAAGCACCTTTGGCAAAGGTATTGAGAAACGTGTAGTGATAGATAACTTAGTCGATTTTCTGTTACACCTAAACATAGT
>JAVVUK010000067.1:0-8864 GCA_036653215.1 Rikenellaceae bacterium | reverse complement strand
CTGGTGTAACAAGCACCTTGAAGACCTTAAGCTAGAGGATGTTGGCAGATATGAGAAGGTCCTTAAAGATAATAAACTCGGCGCATTTGTGGTGTATAACTATTCCAACATGCCGACATTTTCAGCGACAACAAAAGAAAAAGAGGCTTTTGCCGCTGCAAAAAGCCCAGCTTCCATGCCAACGTCAATAGCATGGCAGAAAAGTGAAGTTATGCGTTGCAATGGCGAGGTTCAAGCCTTTATCACAGAAAATGATCCTCAGTACAGAGGTGATTTGATAGGTTTTCAAAAAAGATTTATCGCTCTTTCTTTACGCAATTTTGGCATTGCCGCAATTTATTCAGCCAAGGTGTAGCTATGGAAATGCTGACAATAATAGTAGGTGCATTAGGCACATTGGTAGGCACTGTTACGTCAGTGTTTTACTTCAAAAGAGCAAAGAGAGCAGAGGTAGTGAGTGCTGAGATAAACACCGCCGATCAGATGATTGATCTCGTTAAGAAAGCAAACGCCGAAGCCTTTGAGCTTATAAAAATTGAAAATAGCAAGTTACGCAAGTCAGTGTCAAGGCTTGAAAAGGTGTTAGATAGGGTTAGTACGTGCAAACACTTCGCCGAATGCCCTGTCCCAAAAGAGCTTCAGTGCTCTGACGATAATAACAACAATATAGCATAACCAATAAATAAATGGCAAATACAAAGAAAAGTAAAGGGTTTGTTGTCAAAGAGGCAACAATTAACGTCAATACAGACATTGACGATGAAAGCAAAGGTGAGGAGGTTAACGTTAATGCAGACATTGACGATGAAGGCAAAAAGAAAACACGCATGTCGGATGTTGTAAATATTATAAGCGCACAATATATGCCGTTTTATATTGACAATAAGGTATGGTTTGTAACAAGTGACAATAGTGTTTTTTTAAGCCCCGATGAAGGACATGCTGTAAGACATCAACATTCTCTTAACAAACGTAGTGGTAACAATGACGAGCTATTAACTATTAAAACAGAATAAAATGCTACCAAATGTAAATATAACGCTTGGCAATGGTAACCTCGGAAGAATAACACCAACAACAGACGGCGTGTCAGCTCTATTGCTGACGGGTGTTGCCATTCCAGGCAAGCTAGAACTTTTAAAACACTATCTTTTAAGCAGTACAAATGACCTTGTGGCACTCGGTGTAACGGGCGATAATAACTTTTTAATAGATAAAGATGTTAGGGCTTTTTATGCACAAACAGGCGAAGGAGCTGAACTACATTTGCTTGTTGTTAGCGAGGCAACGACATTAACAGCAATGTGCTCTACTGATGCCACATCTCCGCTTAACAAACTTATTAATTCGGCAGGTGGGCGCATTCGACTCGTGGGCGCAAATAAACTACCTCCAACTTCGTACACCGCCGTAGTAACACAAGGTATAGATGGCGATGCTATAACAGCTGGTGCTGCTGCTAATGCCGCAGCAGAGGCTCATGCGGATAAGGTTAAACCTTTTAGGTCGTTACTTCCTGCTTGCAACTTTACTGGAGAAACGGAAACCTTGTTTAAACCATCAGCATCTTCGCATAATCGTGTGGGTTATGTTATAGCATCTGACGACAATGTTAAGAAGACGGCGGCAATAGGCCAAGTGTTAGGACGTGCTGCTAAAATAGCAGTACACCGCTCGATAGGGCGTGTTAAAGATGGTGCAATTGCAGCAGAAGGATGGTTAACTAACGGTGCCGAGTTTCAATCGGCGCAAGGGTTATCCGGAGTTTTAAACGATGCAGGATATATTACATATGTAAAATACCCGACAAAAAACGGGTGCTATCTAAGTGGAGATCCAATGGCGTCATCTGTGACCGACGATTATTCGGAGCTGCACTTAGGGCGTGTCGTAGATAAAGCATGTACAATCATTTACGACACCTACATTACCGAAATAATGGACAATATTAAAATTGAAAGCGATGGGAAGCTCTCAGCTGCTATATGTATGTATTACGAGGGTGTTATTGAGAATGCAATAAGCGTTGTATTGAATGGAGAGATTAGTTCATTTGACTGTTTTGTTGATCCTAATCAAAACGTATTGTCATCAGGGGCACTTGATGTGTCTGGTGCCATAGTGCCTCAAGGTGTTCTTAAGTCTATAAACTTTGGATTGACACTAAAAAATCCAGCAATAATAAAATAATATGAGAATAAATCAAAGGGAATATGCGTGGGGTGATGTGCAAATTATCATTTTTGGACAACCTGTAGCAGGTTGTAGAGGCGTCGATTACAAAACAAAAAAAGAAAAAGAGCTTCTATTTGGTGCCGGTAGATCAGCAAGAGCAATTCAGCACAAGAGGCGTGAGGTTGATGGTTCTGTGACTATATTGCAAAGCGAGCTTCAAGCACTTAATCGCTCAGCGAAAGCTAATGGATACAAAGATATATTAGACGTTGACTTTGACATTATAGTCAGCTATATGTCAGAAGGTGGAATAGTAACAATCGATAGGATCGTTTGTGCTTCCATATCTGAGATGCCACATGGGATGAAGGAGGGTGATGGAAATAGTGAGCACGTATTACCCTTTGTAGCTCTTGATGTCGAATATGGTTCATAAAATGAAATATAATGGAAAATAAAGAAATGCAAGCCAAAATTAGTGGTTGGAAAAAACAGTACGGCGATGTTTACCTTTATGAGGTAGACGACAAGAAGTGTTACCTTAAACCTGCTGATAGAAAGACTATAGCCGCTGCTGCTATAGTTGGCGCTGGTGACATGATAAAATATAATGAAATTGTTCTAAAGAATTGTTGGATTGATGGAGATGTTGAGATTCAAAATAACGATGGTTATTTTCTCGGAATTTCGCAAAAATTAGCAGAGCTTATAGATGTCAAAACAGGCGAATTAAAAAAGCTTTAGGCCCAAGTATTACAAACGAGGATGGATGGTTGTTCGTCACAAACGCCCTAATTCGTTCAGAACTTCACCTCGACCCAGATGTACTCACGGATGCAGAGTGGATACATGCAGCGACAATGTCGCTTTATATTGAAAATCGAAGGATTAATAAATTAGCACAAATAATATCGGTGTAAACATATGTCAGTATTAACCTATACATACACGCTATCGCTACAAGATAAGATGAGTTGTAAGCTCAAAGCAATAACAGGATGTTCTGCTGATGTTATTACTAAATTTGATAGCTTACGCTCGAAGACAGCTGTCTTACAATCTTCAATCACCAACTTTGGTGGCAGCGTAGACTCCTTACGTTCTAAGATAGACCTTCTGCAAGCTGAACGAGATCTTATTGACCCTGCTAATTTGGGGATGATAAAGAAATATAACAAAGAAATAAAGGGGCTTGAGGAGAATGTTGCACGCTTGCAGAGTGTGGGATCTGGTGGTGGTATAAAGGGTTTGTTTAACAGTATTAACGATGCAACGGGAGGTTTAATGCGTAATAATACTGCAATTGGAGCTGCTATCGCAGGCTTTGCGGCGAAAGGAGCATATTCCTTTGGGGAAGATATGGCGAAGGTAAACATCACGGCGCAACTTGATGAGGATAGCCTTAAAAAGGCGTATGATAAAGTATTTAGTATTGTTAAAAAAAATAAAGGTGATGTTGCAATAGCCCCCGTTGCCCTTGAAAAAATAATCTCCCAAACAGGGGACGTGTCACTTTCGTTTGATATATTAGACGCCTCCATGAAAGGGGCACGAGCTGGATTTGTAGATATTGATACTGTCTCGGCTGCTCTTGCTCAATCTTTGTCTATTATAGGCAAAGAGAATGCTTCCGCTCAAGAGGTCCTTGATACTTTTTTTGCGGCCAAAAGAGTTGGGGCTGTCGAATTTGGTGACCTCGCTCGTTATATGCCTAATTTAATCGCAGGGGCTTCAAGCTTGGGAATTGCATACAAAGAAGTTGGGGGCATCTTCGCATATATGACAGGCAAAGGACAAAGCGCAGAGCACGCAGCAGTGCTCATGGAAAACGCATTTGCAGTACTTGGTCGTGGTGAAGTGCAAAATAATATGGGGAAATTTGGAGTTCAAATATTTGACACAGAGGGTAAAATGCGTTCTATTTTAGAAATTGCAAGAGATATAAACTCCGCAACAGCCGATAAAAGCGATAAGGAAAAATCAAACATTCTTGAGTCTATGGGCCTTAAAGATAAGGAGGCAAAAAACGCAGTTGCTGTGTTAACTTCAGATATAGATAAACTAGCAAGTTCTATGAATGAGGTAGCCCATGCCACTGGAGAAACACAAAAAGCTTTTGAGTTTTCAGAAAACCCAATGCAGAAGTTAATAGATCTTATAAATTCATTTAAAACAGCCGTAACGGAGCTTGGCGTTTCTTTACTTCCTGTTTTTGACAGTGCTTTATGGCTCGTTAATATAGCTCTGACGCCTATATTATGGCTCATTGACGGTTTGACTTTGTTGATTAAATCAATTAGCACAGAGCTTAAAGAAGGAAATCCTTATGTTTGGGGTCTCGTAGCATCTTTGTCAGCTATGGCTGTAGCGATGAATATGTCCGCCCTCGCTGCTCAAGCGCACGCACTGCGGAGTGGCATAGTGATAGGTGCTACAAAGTTATGGACTATCGCTCAACAAGGGTTAAATAAGGCGTTTTGGAGCTGTCCTCTAACATGGATAGTGATAGCCGTTGGTGCTGTTGTTGGTGCTGTCGTGTGGGCGTGGAACTCATTCGAGGACTTTAGAAAGGTTGTTTTAGGGTGCTGGGAAGTTGTTAAGCTATTTGGAGGATTATTAATAGATGCTATTATGGCACCTATTAAACACATAATTAGCGGAATTGGCAGCTTAGGGAAAGCTATTGCGCTTCTCTTTAACGGTGAATTTAAACAAGCAGCTGAAGAAGCCGGGAAAGGCGCTTTAGACCTTTTTGCAGGTCTCACTCCAGTTGGTCAGGTCATTGATTTTGGTGTCAAGGTGGCAGATGCTGATTGGTCGGGAGTATGGAAGAAGGGGCAAGATGCAGGTGCTAAATCCTGGAAGGAGTCTCAAGACGAAAAGGCAAAGGAACCTGGTATGTCAAGTATGCCTGGTATGTCAAGTATGCCTGGTATGTCAAGTATGCCGACAACAACATCTTCAGATGTTAGTGCTGGATGGAATGACACATTTGATCTTAACAATATTACAGAAACTAAAGGCTCAACAACCTACGGTGCCATAATGAGTAAGTTAGCACCTCTTAGAATGGCAACAATGACCGCAGCAGCAAGTGCTATGTTAGCAGCACCCGGTGGCTCTGAGGCGACTGTAATGTCAAATAATACTGATGATGCTAGTGAATACGCCGTAAATCGTAGAAGCATCACGATGCAGAAATTTTGCGACAGCATCGTTATACAAATAGATAACGCCAACGATAAAGGGTATCAGCAAATACAAGAAGAGGTTACATTGCAGCTTAAAAAGATGTTAGATGACTATGAAGCATAAGTACGACATTGGTAAAATGTTATTATCAATAATAGGCTACAAAGGTCTTTTTTATCCTGGCATGTTGTTGTCACGAAAAGGAGGTATGTGTCATGTTGAGGATTACAATATAGACAGTTTTAAGACGGATGCTGCCACATCTACGGCAACGGGAACAGTACTTTACGATGAAGATGGGTTGTTTATGCCTGTCACTATTGGGGGGCTTAAAATACCATTTGCCGTGATGACTATTTCCGGGAAAAAGACAATAGTTGAGACAGCGCTTGTTGGAGCTAAAGGCACTGTAAAAGAACTTGTTAGTGTTGATGATTATGCCATCACGATAGCTGGAATGTTATATAATGGAACAATGTACCCGGAGTTAGAGATTAGTCGCTTCATGGAGCTGTATTTAACAAATGAGTCTGTTTCTTTAGTGTCTGCCTTTTCTGACGTGGTATTTAATTATGGAAGTGACAAGGTTGTGATAAAGAGCGTCTCTTTTCCCCCGATGGGAGGATGCGAAGAAATGCAAGCTGTTAAAATAGAGTGCGTTTCAGATGCCCCTTATGAATTAATAATAAGCTGATATGTACACATTAAGTAGTGACGTTAGAATAGGGGGCAAACGTTTTAAAAGTGTTGCAGAGGTAGAGATAAAACGATCTTTGAGTGAGCTCATGAGCACCGCTAAAATAAAAACACCGACAACGGCAGTGCTCAAACAAAAAGATACGCAAGCAACCATTGTTGAGGTAGCGCAGCAAATAAAAGTAGGTGACAAAGTGGAGATAAGGCTTGGTTATGACGGTAAAAACAACATTGAATTTAGAGGTTATGTCAAACAAATAAACTTGCGTACACCGCTTGAGATAGAGTGCGAAGATGAATTTTACAAATGTCGGAAACGTAAGATAAACACATCTGGCACAACAACACTCAAAGCGTTGCTTCATAAAATGGATCTTTCCATCGGTTTTGCCGAAGATTTAAAACTTAAAAACTTTGTAATAGCAGATAAATCAATAGCTTATGTGTTATCTAAATTACAAGGAGACTATGGGCTCACGGTTTTTTTTGACCTAAACAGTAATATATACGCCATGCGGAAAGCACGTATATATGGAGATGTTGTAAATTATGAATTTAGACGAAACGTGATTAATGATGATGATTTGCAATATCTTAATAATGAAGATGTTAAGCTTGAGATAAAAGCAATTTGCTATAAAAAGGATGGCACTGTTGTTCAGGCATCAATAGGAACAGCCGGCGGCACGAGTAAAACGCTATACTTCTACGACATTGAAGATATGTCAGAGCTTAAAGTAATGGCAGAGAATGAAATGCAGCGACTTAGCGTTGATGGGTACTCTGGCAACATAACTACATTTCTATTGCCAAACATTGAGCCCTGCTGTCTCGCAGGAATAAAAGATAATATATACCCTCAGCGAAATGGCTTGTATTATGTGGAAGGGGTGAAGACAAAATATGGACGCAATGGTGGCCGAAGGATAATAGAAATAGGACAGCGATATGATAGAGGTAGCGGAGATAAAAAGACTATTTAATAGAAGGTTAACACAGGCATCGGCAACATCCTTCATGGCAATAGTAAAGGAAGTTAACGCAGCAAATCGCACGTGTGTAGTGGCGGCGGATGGTGTTAGTTATGACGATGTACTTCTTTATTCCGTTGTTGACGGCTTAAAAAAAGGAATTGTAATAATACCATCTATCCAAAGTGTTGTAATTGTGTCAAGAATAGGAGGTAGCAATGAACTCTACATTTCAATGTTTTCAGAAATTGACAAAACGCTCCTGGCAATTGAAGATGTTGATTGTTGTGTTTCAAAAAACGGCTACAAATTTAATGTTGGTTCATCTGGCATAAAGAAGACCTTAACAGATCTTGTGGATGCGATATCGAAACTAACGGTGACAACGGCGGTAGGACCAAGCGGTACACCTATTAATGTTGCCGATTTTCAAAAAATCAAAAGGGAGTTAGACAAATACTTAGAGTAAATGGTAAAGGAGGAGATAAAGAACAATATTAAATCAGCATTTAATAATGTTCGTGGTGATACTTATGACGCAGATATATCGCTTGATACATTATCTGACATTCTTGCTGATGCTGTTATAGATGCAATAAAATCTATGAAAATAACATATACAACAGGTCTTTCAGCACCACCTACAGGTGGTCCCGTTACAGGTGTGTTTAACTACACGATAAAATGAGAGATATAAAATTACAAGAAAATGGTGACGTGGAGCTTAATGGAGATATCGTGTACATCGAAAGCACTGAGCAACACAAGGGTGATATACTGCAAGCTTCAAAAGGGGATTACATAAATGCTCCTCTTATGGGTGTTAATGCAATAGATTATTTGCTCGATGAAAAGCCACATGAATTTTTACGAGAGGTGACACGACAAATGACAGCTGACGGCATAAAGGTAAAAGAGGTATCATTTGATGTTGAGAACAATCTCATAATTGATGGCAAATATGAAAGTTAAAGCACAACACAATCAAACACTTAGAGACGTATGTATAAAATATTACGGCACAATTGAGGCGATGGATGAGGTATTGAAGAATAACCCACATTTGCGCAATACAATACCTCTTGAAAGCTTCTTTATAGACCTTCCTATTATGGAAGGATTAGAGATAGAAATAGACAAGACCTCGCTTTTAGAGCGGCAATACATAACAAAGGAATTGGCTGATTGTGAAATAAATACATACAAATATGGCACGAACAATTAAGGAGATAGAAGCTGTTATTAAATCAGAAATCTTCGAAAAATTAAATCTCTCAACCTCCCATTTGGCAGAATGGAAGTTGTGGTCAACAACAATAGCATCTGTTATTTATTCATTTGAGGTTATTATGGACGCTTTTATGCGAGAGATTGAAGAACGTACTGATAAAGCGATACCTGGCACATTAAGATGGTATACTACGCTTTGCCGCAAGTGGCAATTCGGAGATACCTTGCAGTATAATAAAGATACTCTTGAAGTCTATTATGAAGAAAAAAATCCAAATAAACAGATTATAGCCGCTCTTGCTGTTATAGAGGGGGATAGACACCTAACAATAAAGATAGCCAAAGCACTTAACAACGTTCTTGTACCGCTATCTGACACAGAATGTTTTTCTTTTAAAAATTACATAGACAGGGTTAAGTTTGCCGGTGATCGTTTTGTTGTAATATCAGCACACGCCGATGTTGTAAATTATGATATAGATATATATAGCGATACTTTAACATCTACAGAGGCGCTAAAGGAGAATATAAAGCAATGTCTTGATAAATACAGAACATCGGTTGAGTTTGGTGGCACCGTGTATTTAGCACACATTATAA
>JAVVUK010000066.1:0-8923 GCA_036653215.1 Rikenellaceae bacterium | reverse complement strand
GTCCTCCCGGAACTTCAGAGAGGAGTTATGCCTCAAAATCTCTCGACTTAACACACCGTTGGCTTGAAAGATGTTTCCAACAATACCATAAGACAGAGCCTCTATATGGGTACTACCAATCGCTCTTCCCAATAGTGCAAGGCTGTGTATACGACGACTTAAGGGCTAAATCGGCAAATTTTGTGAAGCAGTTTGATGCTGACGGATATGCCATAGGAGGACTTGCCGTAGGAGAACCTGCCGAAGAGATGTATGCCATGATAGAAGTTGTAAACGCCATACTCCCAGAAGACAAACCTCGTTATTTGATGGGCGTTGGAACGCCAATAAACATCTTAGAGGGCATAGATCGTGGAGTTGATATGTTCGATTGTGTTATGCCGACACGAAACGGGCGTAATGGGATGCTCTTCACGTGGAATGGAGTGATAAACATACGTAATAACAAGTGGGCACACGACTTTTCGCCTATTGACGAAAATAGTGATTGTTTTGTTGATCGGACTTATAGCAAAGCTTACCTTCGACATTTAGCAATCTCAAACGAGATGTTAGCAGCACAAATAGCCTCGATACATAACCTTGCTTTCTACCTTCAACTTGTGAGAGAGGCAAGAGTACACATATTAGATAATACTTTTAAAGAGTGGAAAGAAAATTTAATTGCCATTTTAGGAAAAAGGTTATAAAAAACCCTTTTAGCAAGAAGAACATAAAACATCTTTTCAGAAAAAGGGTTATAAAAAAACCTTTTACTTGGAAAGATGTGAAGATGCTTTTTACAAAAGAGGGCTTGAAAAATCTCTTTAAGAAAAATGAAGCGAGAAGGAATGCCATTAAGGTAGGTCTTATAGATAGATATATAATAGGTAAGTTCTTAGGGACTTACGTTGCTACCATATTGATGCTTGTTGTCATTGTGGTGATTTTTGATATGGTTGAAAAGATAGATGACCTTATGGAGCTTCATGCCCCTTTGAAAGACATCATTTTTAGATATTACATCAATTTTGTTCCCTTTTTTATCAACAAATTTAGCGGACTTATAACATTTATCTCCGTCATCTTGTTCACCTCTAAGATGGCATACCAGACTGAGATCATAGCCATACTTTCAAGTGGAGTGAGCTTTAAACGTATGATGTGGCCATATTTTATCTCAGCGCTTATAATTACGACACTTTCACTGGGCTTAAACCTCTTTGTCATACCTATGGCAAATGCGAAACGTATAGATTTTGAGGCTGAATATTCGAAAAAAGGGAAACGAGGGTATTTCGAAGAGAGGGTCTATCGTCAAATAGCACCAGGATCGTTTGCTTCCATAAAAGGATATGACTCAAAGGCTCTTACGGCAGAGTTCCTTGTCTTAGAGACTTACGACAAAGGACGTATAGTATCGACACTCTCGGCAAGTGATGCAAGTTATAACCCCTCAACACACCATTGGCAGGCGAGCAAATATCTAAAACGGACATATCAAGGAGACGTTGAGAACCTCACTAAAGCGGAAAATTTAGATACTCTTATTAACCTTACTTCAGAAGAGATAGGAAAAATACAAAACTATATTCAGACCTTAAGGATAGATAAACTTAACCGCTTTATAGCACAACAAAAGGCAAAAGGGTCTGACCAAGTGGCACTCATAGAGGTAGAGAGGCAAAATAGACTTGCATATCCTATATCGACATTCATATTAACACTTATAGGGGTGTCTCTCTCTTCACGTAAAGTAAGAGGAGGTACTGGTCTTCACATAAGTATTGGGATTACCCTTTGCTTTTCATATATCCTATTTATGCAATTTGCAAATGAGTTTGCTAAAGGCGGTGCAATAGACCCTATAATTGCCGTTTGGATACCAAATATCCTATTTGCCTTTATAGCAGCCTACGTCTACAAGAAAGCTCCAAAATAGAACCCTTAATGGACATAAATAATATTTTTGAGTACTCATCTTTTGAGGCTCAAGCCTTAGATATTTTCAAATATCAAGCCTCAAATAATGAGGTATATAGTCGTTACATATCCCTTCTTGGACTTGATGTCAACAAGATATGCCGATTTGAGGAGATCCCATATCTCCCTATCGAGCTATTTAAAAGCCAAAAAGTTTATTGTGGAACAGAACCACACGAGCTCCTTTTCCGAAGTAGCGGTACAACAAGCGCAACACAAAGCAGCCATTATGTGAAAAAAGCATCTATCTATAAAGAGGCTTTTTCGAGAGGGTGGGAGACATTTTATGGCAAAGCAAGCGAATGTAACATATATGCACTATTGCCAAGCTATTTAGAACGAGATGGCTCTTCACTCATCTATATGTTTGAAAAACTTATTGAAGAGAGCTATGATGGTGGATTTTTCCTATATAATCACGACGACCTAATCGAGAGACTTAACAAGCGAGACAAGTCGAAAAAGACTATTTTGATAGGTGTCACCTTTGCTCTTTTAGAGCTTGCCAAGAGGGAAGATCTTCCCAAAGACGAGACCTTAATAGTCATGGAAACAGGTGGTATGAAAGGACATGGCGAAGAAGTTCCACGTGAAAAGCTGCATAAAATATTGTCAGAAGCCTTTGGTGTTCAGTCTATTCACTCTGAATATGGGATGTGTGAATGTTTGTCACAGGGGTATTCAAAAGGAGATGGCATTTTCTATCCTTCAGAGACTATGAAGATCGTTATTAGAGACCTTCATGATCCTTTTAAGACCCTTGAAGACGGCAGAAAGGGAGGGGTAAACATTGTCGATTTAGCAAATCTTTATTCATGTTCTTTCATCCAAACGCAAGACATGGGGCAGAGGTGGAAAGACGGATCTTTTACAATAGAGGGAAGAATTAGCAACTCTGACATAAGAGGGTGTAACTTACTTATACAATAGTATAGTAGTAAAATACGTTAGTTCAGAAAACGGTATAAACTGTTTCTAAAAAATTAAATTATGAATAAAAAAATCCTGTGGGTGGATGATGAAATCGAGTTTCTAAAACCACACATCCTTTTTTTAGAAAATAAAGGGTATACAATTGAGGCTTGTAATAATGGCTATGACGCATTAGATTTGGTTCAAAATGCCTCTTTTGATCTAATTATCCTCGACGAAATGATGCCTGGAATAACAGGGTTGGAGACCCTTCCAAAGTTAAAAGCATTGAGTCCCACAACTCCAATTGTTATGGTTACAAAAAGTGAAGAGGAAGATATTATGAATAGGGCTGTCGGAGCTAACATTGCAGACTATCTTATAAAACCTGTAAACCCAAACCAAGTACTGTTATCTATAAAAAAGAACATACACAAGCAAGAGCTTTATGATGAGATAACAACAGCCGATTATAGGGCTGAGTTTGCGCAAATATCCTCTTCTTTCGATACAGCAAATAGCTTTGAGGATTGGTGCAACATATATAAAAAATTATACCATTGGACTCTTCAACTTGAAGACTCTAACGATGAGAGCATACGTGAGATTTTAGTTTATCAAAAGACAGAAGCTAACAACGCCTTTGCCAAATATATAAAACATAATTATATAGATTGGTTTAAGCCTAAGACTGCTACTAAGCCTGTGCTTTCACACACATTGATGAAAAATAAAGTCTTCTCTCTCTTAGACAAAGAGACGAAGACCACCTTTTTGCTTATCGATAATTTCAGATATGACCAATGGCTCATTATCAGACCTTTATTGTCACAATATTTTAATGTCGACAAAGAAGAATTTTATTGTAGCATCTTACCAACGGCAACACAATATGCACGTAACGCTATATTCTCTGGTTTGACTCCTTTGGCAATAGATAAAATCATGCCCGACCAATGGCTTAACGACAATGAGCACGGAGCTAAAAATCAATATGAAGAAGATTTCCTTATGCGTCAAATACAAGGACTTGGCAAGAACTACCGCATAAGTTTTGACAAGCTAATTCGCCCTGAGGCTGGACGAAGGCTTCTTGATAATATGTCTAAAGTCTTAAATGCCGATTTCTCGGTAATTATATATAACTTTCTTGACATTTTGTCGCACGCACGTACCGACACCGACATAATACGTGAGTTAGCTGAAGATGAAGCTGCCTTTCGTACCCTTACACGTTCGTGGTTTGAGCACTCCGAGCTTTTCACCATCATGCGTCAACTCGCCACAAACGGAAATACGATTGTCGTAACTTCCGACCATGGCACAATGCGTGTAGACAAGGCCATTAAAGTTGTGGGCGACAAAGAGACATCCGCAAATTTAAGATATAAAACAGGACGTAACCTCAAGTATAATCCTAAAGAGGTATTTGTAATTGAGCACCCCGAAGATGTAGCTCTTCCTGCTGGAAACATCTCGTCACAATATATTTTTGCTTGTGGAAGCGACTATTTGGTATATCCGAACAACTACAACCAACACGCACGTTACTACAAAAATACGTTCCAACATGGCGGAGTGTCGATGGAAGAAATGCTTGTCCCATTCTTGGTTTTAAAGCCTAAGAAGTAGTCTTTTTGGTAATACGAGAAATAATATATATATTTGTAGATTAAAGATAGAAAAACATAGATGAGTGATATAAGAACAACAATCATCAAAGCAATTGATGAAAAAAAAGGAGAGGATATCGTAGAAATAGACTTTTCAGGACTTGACGGAACAATATGTGATGCGTTCATAATCTGTTCCGCAAATTCGTATACACAAGTAGAAGCCATATCTCAAGAGATAGATAGGTTGATGCGTGAGGAGCATAACGAGAAACCCATTCGTGTCGAGGGGCGTGAAAATAGCCTTTGGATAATTGTCGATTATGGCGATGTGATGGTACATATCTTCGAGAAGGAGACTCGTGACTTTTACGCATTGGAAAAATTGTGGAGTGATGCAAAAATCATAAAGCATTAGTGAGAAACATGGCAGAGATAAAGAAAAATTTAGGAAAACCCAAATTTAGCCCTTATTGGGTTTATGGTTTGGTAATGATGATAATCATAGGTTGGTCTTTTTTAAGTAAGACCGAGCAACCTATGGAGGGTAGTCGTCTTATGCTACAAGAGTTTATAGAGAAAGACCAGGTGCAAAAGGTGGTCCTTGAAAATAGTGAGATCGCAAAGATCACTCTTACAAAAGCGGCTGTCGACTCCTTAAAGACGATTGAGAAATATAAAAACATCCCTGAAAGTGGGGTTCAATTTATATATCGTATAGGTTCACCACTCAAATTTGAACAAGACTTTGACGAGTGGCAAACTGGGAAAAAGGGGAGAATAGATATCACCCAAGAGAAGACAAGTAGTTGGACAGATTATATTGGAGGGGTTATACCCTTCATCATAATACTTGCTATATGGTTCTTCATCATGCGTGGTATGCGTGGAGGATCGGGCAGTGGCGGTGGCAATGTGTTTAACGTTGGTAAAGCTAAGGCTCAGCAATTTGATAAGACAAAAAGCGATAAGATAACCTTCAAAGACGTTGCAGGGCTTGAAGAGGTGAAAACCGAGATTTTGGAGATTGTCGATTTTTTACGTAATCCACAAAAATACAATAACCTTGGAGCTAAAATTCCAAAAGGAGCCCTTCTTGTAGGACCTCCGGGAACAGGGAAAACGTTGATCGCAAAGGCAGCAGCCGGCGAGGCAGATGTCCCATTTTTCTCTATGAGCGGATCTGACTTTGTTGAGATGTTTGTGGGGGTAGGAGCCTCACGTGTAAGAGACCTATTTAAACAAGCAAAAGAAAAAGCTCCATGTATCGTATTTATTGATGAGATAGATGCAATAGGCAGGGCAAGAAGTAAAAACGCAGGCTATTCGTCAAATGACGAGAGGGAAAATACGCTAAATCAGCTTCTTACAGAGATGGATGGGTTTGGTACAAACGCAGGAGTGATAATCTTAGCCGCTACAAATAGGGCTGACATCCTCGATAAAGCCCTTATGAGAGCAGGACGTTTTGACAGACAGATATATGTAGATCTTCCCGATGTGAACGAGCGTGAAGAGATAATCGCAGTACACGTGCGTAAGTTAAAGATGGACAAGACTCTTGACTTGAAATTTATAGCTCTTCAGACACCAGGTTTTTCGGGAGCCGACCTTGCAAACGTATGTAACGAAGCGGCGCTTATGGCGGCAAGAAAAAGTAGAACTGAGGTTGGCAAACAAGACTTCTTAGATGCAATAGATCGTATCATCGGAGGATTGGAACATAAAAGCAAAGTTATAACTCAAGGAGAGAAGAAGACTATTGCTTTCCACGAAGCAGGACACGCAACAGTGAGTTGGCTTCTCGAATATGCAAATCCTCTTGTTAAAGTTACCATTGTCCCTCGTGGTAAGGCTCTCGGTGCTGCTTGGTATATGCCCGAAGAGCGTCAGATAACAACTAAGGAACAGTTGAAACATGAAATGGCATCTTTACTTGGAGGACGTGCTTCAGAAGAGATATATTTTGGTGAGGTGTCGACAGGTGCGCTCAATGACCTTGAAAGAGCTACAAGACAAGCGTATGCTATGATTGCATATTACGGCATGGGTGGCGAAAAAGTGAGCAACCTTAGCTATTATAACTCAACAGGGCAGGAAACTTTCTCAAAACCATATAGTGAGCAAACAGCCCTTGAGATAGACATAGAGTCGAAAGCACTTATAGACGAGGCTTATAAACGTGCCAAAGAGATACTTCTACTACATCGTGAGTCGGTGACAGAACTTGCTACTCTGCTTCTCGAAAAAGAAGTGGTCTTTGCGGCAGACCTTGAGAGGATCTTAGGAAAACGTAAGTTAGTTACTCGTGGTGAACAAATAGAAATAGAAAAAGCCGAAAAAAAGGCTATTGAAAAGGAACAAGAAGAGTTAGCTGCCTCACAAATAACAACCAAAGAGGAGGAAGTTGAGAGTATAGCATAAATATGAAAAACTTTATTGTCAGAGCTTTAAGCGGACTAATATTAGCATTTATACTTGTCGGGGGTATTGTTTATTCTCCTCTGACAAGTTTTATTGTACTTGCAATAATAGGGTTAGGCTCACTAATGGAATTGGGAAAGCTACTTCAAGAAGCAGGAGTTCAGACAATGCGTATATATGTCTTTGTTTCAGCGTTAATAATATTAGCCCTGCAACTCATAAATATACTTTCTATTGACTATATCGTAAGCCTCCACCAAGCACTTGTTATAATTTTACTACTCTTTATAACAAGATGTGTTGTTGAGCTTTACCGCAAGAGAGACTTTCCTTTTGAGTCTGTGGCGCACGAGATTTTCGCTTTAATATACACAATTGTTCCTATCCTAATCCTAAACTCCATTCCAGACTTTCGATATGTCCTAATACTCTTTTTTGTGGTATGGGCAAACGACGTAGCTGCATATATCGTCGGGTCGTTGCTTGGGAAAAACAAGCTATGTGAGCGCATATCTCCTAAAAAGTCTTGGGAGGGCTTTATCGGTGGACTTGTCATGGGGAGTGTGATGGCAGGGGTCGGAGCATGGCTCATTGACAGTGACGATCTGCTTACATGGTGTGCAATGGGTTTCATAACCTCGCTTGCAGGGGTTGGAGGCGATTTGTTCGAATCGATGTATAAACGATCTATATCTATCAAAGACTCTGGAAATACTATTCCGGGACATGGTGGATTTTTAGACCGCTTTGATGCTCTATTTTTTGCAGCACCCGTTTTTTATATTTTATTAATACTTACAGGACTTCTAAACTAACCCAACTTATAAATTTATAAATGAAAATAGGAATTTTTACCATTGATAAAGAGGGATATAAAATCATATTAAGCACAATAGTAACTGTTGTTGCTATACTTGTATTGTTCTTATTTTCAGGCTTATGGACTATAAAATGGCTGACAGCGGTTGTTGTTATTCTCTCTCTGTTATCTCTTTTTATTGTTATTCGATTTTTCCGTGTTCCCGACCGAGTTATGACGCAAAATTTCAACGCTGTGTTAGCTCCTGCCGATGGGACTATTGTGGCAATAGAAAAGGTCTTTGTAGACGAATATCTTCAAGATGAGCGTATGCAAGTTTCTATTTTCATGTCTATCCTTAATGTACACGCAAACTGGTATCCTATTTCTGGGACAATAGAATATTTTAAACACCATCAAGGAGACTTTCTTTTTGCCAATAATCCTAAATCAAGCACCCTTAACGAGCGCACCACAATTGTGGTAAAACATGAAGGCGAGTCTATCATGTTTCGTCAAGTGGCGGGATATATAGCACGTCGCATAGTGACTTACGTTACTTTAGGACATAAAGTTGAGCAAAATGAACGTTGTGGTTTCATAAAATTTGGCTCTCGTGTAGATCTATTTCTTCCTTTGAACTATGAACTTAATGTTAAACTTAACGATAAAGTAGTAGCCACAAAATCGATAATAGCACACAAGCCAAAAAATAAATAAGGCATGGATAAGTTAGGTAAATACATACTAATTGCCATCATCATCACATTGATAGGCTTTATATTATGGTACTTTAGTAGTATCGTGATATATATACTTATCTCTGCTGTGCTTTCTCTGATGGGCAAACCTCTTGTCGACGAGCTTATAAAAGTGAAAATAAAAAATTGGGTGCTCCCAAAATGGCTCGCTGCAACGATAACCCTATCTGTAATGTGGGCTGTTGTCGCTATATTAATCAGCTTCCTTACTCCCCTTATATATGATAAAGTAAAGGTTATAACATCGCAAGGGATAATGGGGATAGATGGTTTTATAGACAAGCCTCTTGCCGACATAAATGCCTTTTTAGCGCAAAATAGCATTAACACAAACCTTACAACTCACGGATCGGTAATCACAAACGAGTTATACTCCAAGCTATCTTCATTTTTCGATTTGACATTGACAGGAGTAGGATCTATCATAGACTCTGTGGTGGAACTCTTTGTGG
>JAVVUK010000065.1:0-9004 GCA_036653215.1 Rikenellaceae bacterium | reverse complement strand
TCAGTATCTGGTGCTGCTGTGGGATGTCAGGGAGAGGTTGGCGTGGCTTGTGCTATGGCTTCTGCTGCTGCATCTCAACTTTTTGGAGGATCTCCTGCACAAATAGAATATGCTGCTGAGATGGGGCTTGAGCATCACTTGGGTCTTACGTGTGATCCTGTCTGTGGGCTTGTTCAAATTCCTTGTATCGAGCGTAACGCTTTTGCGGCGGCAAGGGCTATTGACTCTAACATATACGCCACATTCTCTGATGGGAAACACAGCGTAAGCTTCGACCGTGTAGTTGAAGTAATGGACAAAACAGGCAAAGACCTACCAAGCCTATACCGTGAAACGGCTGAGGGAGGATTAGCTCTTGGACACACAGAAAACCTTTAGAAACGACTTCTAAATTCTATTTGTCATTTTTGCGTATAAAGATCCATTTCACAAGTAGTGCCAATATTAAAAAACTTGAACTATATAAGATTATAAGTCCAAAGACAAGTTCATAGTCCATAACTATGAGTATTGCCGAACCCATAAAAAGACCTATAAGAAGTATGACATATGATATGCGTAAGCTCATTTGTCGAGTAACTTTTACAAAGACATCTTTATCTTTAAGTTTTATGTCATGTTTTATCTTACCCTCTTTTAGTTTATAGAGTATCTCACTTATATCGTTTGGAGCGTCTTGTACCAAACGTACATATTCGACAAGTGTTCGATATATACTTTTTGCAATTACACGTGGAGCATATCTCTTTTGGCGTATCTTGTCTGAATATGGCAATATCACCTTTGCCATATCTATTTTTATGTTAAGCTCTTCAGAAAACTTCTCAAGGGTTATAAGAGTCTTAAGCAACATAAATATGCCTGACGGTATCTGAAGTTGATATTTTATCACTAAATTTATAGAATCTTGAAGTGTAGAGGAGAAGTGTGATATATCGAGCGCATCTTCACTAAAGTTATGAAGTAATATTTGCCGTATGTCAAATGTCATGTTTTCCTTATTTTCAAAAAAACGAACATTACAAAGATCTAACACCGCATTACATATAAGTTCAGGATCACCTTTAGCAAACCCAACTGTATAATCTGCCAAAAAATCTATCTCCCTATCACGCAACACTCCTATCATCCCAAAATCTATAAAGGCTATTACATTATTATCTATTAGGATTATGTTACCGGCATGAGGATCAGCGTGAAAGATACCAAAATCGAGGATCATTTTAAATATAGCATTCGCCCCATTATCCACAATCACCTTAGGATCAAGACCTTTATTTCTTATCTCAACAATATTATTTGGGGCTACACCAGATATATACTCAATTACAATCACCTTTTTTGTTGTTATTAGAGGATACACCTTAGGTATCTTTACTGTCATGTCGTCCTTAAAGAGCGAAAGGAAGACTTTCATGTTGTTTGCCTCGTTGGTATAATCGAGTTCTTGCGATATATTATGGGCAAACTCATCTATCAACCCTATGAGGTTAAAGGCTTTCAGCTCTGGGTTACGACGTGTGAAACGCTCAGCAAGATATTTCATAAGATAAACATCTATCTTTATCTTATTTTCAATATATGGACGTTGTATTTTGACAACCACCTCTTCTCCAGAGCATAACGTTGCACGATATACTTGTCCTATTGATGCTGCTGCAATGGGGGTACGATCAAATTTTGAGAACACCTCACAAAGAGGTCTTTTAAGTTCCTTTTCGATAAGGATAACCGCCTGTTCCGAAGAAAAAGTATCTGCTTTAGACTGTAACTTTTTAAGTTCATGACGATACCTTTCAGACACCACATCGGGACGATCGGCGAGTATCTGCCCAAACTTCACATATGTAGGACCAAGCTCCTCAATTGTCATGCGGAGTCTTTCGGGAGTAGATATTATCTTATCTTGGATTTTACGTTGACTACGGAAAGCATATATTCCCTCGTTACATAGCGTCCTAACACTATGTTTCATCACGACAAACATTATCTGTGTTGCTCGTCGTACCTTAAGGATATCCATATATACATTAACTATCCCCATTACAACTTTTTATTTTGAGGATAGCTTCAAGAATGGCAGAGTCGACTTCTATATTTTCACCCTCTTCAATAGAATGTGTTATAAGATCTATCACATACTCTGGCTCTCTTGTTGCTGTTAATAGAATTAATTCTGATAGTATCATAATAAAAATTTATTATCATGATACGTGCCATCATTTAGAGATTATTTATAATAACAGCACTTTTAGAAAACAGCTTCTTAGTTTATGAGTTTCAACCACCTATCAAGATCATTCTTATCCCACTTTATACTAAGGGTCGATAGGTTTTCTCGATCTGAAAATGGAGGATATTTAGTATAAAACGTTAGACGACGATAATGATGAACAAAGACACCATTTATTACAGACAGTACTTTTATATCACCAACAGTCTCAGCACGTTTACAGGTTCTAAAAAAAGTATCAAAATCAGCACTTTGTTGACTCTTATCCCACATACCAATCTTATCAATTGCCATGCGTGTCATAGCGATTGCAGAACCTGAAAACCCAATAGACATGGTTAAACCATAACGTTTATAAATTTTTTCCGTATAATTTTCCCAATTGCCGTAAGTGAAGAGACGCATTAATTTTAAAGATAGTATATTTTGCTTAAATAGTGTTATCAAAGGATATTTAACTATTTTCCAACGAAAAGTTATTTTTTTAGAGGTTTTATTATCAAACAATCTATCGTTACTACCAAAGCTGACAACATGATAATCGTCTTTACCTAACACTTCTAACATACGACTATCCCAATGTGGAGAAACCAACAAATCGTTATTAAGGAAAATTAAATAATCATATTGCGCTACCTCTATACCTTGATTTTGACAATGAGGGTATGAATAGTTCTCTTTGTTCTCTATAACTTTCACATCATCGCCAAGTGATTTGAAATATTCACGACTTCCATCATCGGAATTATTATCAATAATTATTAATTCAAATTTGTTATCTGTATATTTTTTCAAATATTGATAATACAATTTGTTCATATCCAATTGATTATATATAGCCGTAATTATAGATAACATATTTTTAGGTTTAATATTTGCAAAGTTAGATAAATTTAAAGAATTTTCATAACTTTGTAAAACACAAAAATATAACAATATGAAGAATTTTACTTTCATGGCCGCAATACTAATGTTTAGTGTTGCCTCTTGTTGTTCAAACGGTGTAAAGACCGTTAAAGGAGTTGTTGCAGATGCTTCGATGAACAACATTTTTCTTTTAAGTAACGAAGGTGATACTCTTAGCTTCTCAACAATGGATGCAGAGCGTATATGTCCAACGGGGATCCTTATTGGAGATAGTATTGAAGTGTTCTATACTGGTAAGCTAAACAAGGGTATTAGTGGCGTTAACGTTGCCTCGAAGATTGTCGTATCACCACAATTTCTCGGTTCTTGGGTTCAGCCTATACCGGGTATTGGTGGAGAACAAGGTTTCACTTTAAATGCAGACGGCACTGCCTCTTCGATAAATATGTCTACTCTTGTTTTTAAGACATGGGCATTTGACAATGGGCAACTTCTTCTTTCTGGAGAAAGCATTGGAAATGGTGTTACCATAAACTTTACAGATACCGTTGTTTGGAAAGTAGCTCCTATCGATACTTTGAACATAGTTAGCGGTGGTTATACAGATAGCTATTCAAGGAAATAGATGCTACATCTAAACCCTATATTTTTAAATCTTGCTTTAATATTGGTCGTGGCTGCGGTCACGACCTTAATATTCAAATACCTAAAACAACCTCCTGTCTTGGGATATGTCGTTGCCGGCTTTCTTACAGGACCTAACTTTATCCTTCTACCCGAATTTTTAGATCAAAAGACAATCACCACTTGGGGAGAGATTGGCGTTGTGTTCCTCCTATTTGCACTTGGATTAGAATTTTCCTTTAAAAAATTGCGCAAAGTAGGGGGTCCTGGTGCTTTAACGGCAGTAACTGAGGCTATAATAATGATGGGATTGGGCATGGCCGCTGGTTTGCTCATGGGTTGGAGTTTCATAAACTCTTTATTTTTGGGAGGTATGATTTCCATATCGTCCACCTCTATCATTATAAAGGCGTTTGAAGACATGAAACTCAATAATAAGAAGTTTGCACATATAGTGATTGGAGTTCTTGTGGTTGAAGATTTGGTGGCTATTCTTCTGCTTGTTCTACTATCCACTATTGCCATAAGTCGTGATTTTGGCGGTGTTGAATTGTTAGTTGAGATGTCGAAACTAATTTTATTTCTAATATTGACATTTACCGCCGGAGTTTATTTTATCCCCTCATTATTACGTAAAATCAGAAATGCACTAAACGACGAGACCTTACTTATCGTATCTTTAGGTTTATGTTTAGGGTTGGTTGTTCTTGCTTCTTATTTTGGGTTTTCGCCTGCTTTAGGAGCTTTCCTTATGGGGTCTATATTGTCGGAAACAGACGACTCTGCTCGTATTCAAAGACTTGTCTTACCTCTGCGTAACCTCTTTGCCGCCATCTTTTTCATATCTGTGGGAATGTCGGTAGATCCTGACATTATAGTTTCCTCTTGGGGGTATATTCTTATAATCTCTACGCTTGTCATATTTTTCAAACCTTTATCTGCAACATTTGGGATCCTACTTTCTGGACAAACCCTATATACATCGTTAAAATCGGGTTTGTGTCTTTCACAAATAGGAGAGTTCTCTTTCATAATTGCATCTCTCGGATTGAGTCTTGGCGTACTTAAAGAAGAGGTCTACCCTATCATCGTTGCTGTATCTATAATATCAGTGTTTACAACTCCTTATATAATCAAAAATAGCGACAACATATATAAATGGATCTATTCCAAAGCACGACCATCGTGGCGTGTGGTAATAGATCGTTACGGATCGGGAAGCCGCATCCTTAACCGTGAAAAAGAGTGGAAAGGCGTTGTTAGAGGTGTTTTGTTAAATATAGCTATCTATTCGGGATGGATGATAGCCATGCTTTTTATATGTATCAAGATCCTTGCACCGTTAGTAAAAGAACAATTCGGATATAGCCTAACCATAAAAATAGTCCTTTCTATAATATCTATTATCGCCATATCTCCTTTTTTGTATGCTCTCATGACAAAGGGAACACGCAATGGCGACTTTGAACGTTTATGGAGCGATAACAAATATTCGAGAGGTCCTTTATTAACTGTAAGACTATCACGCTATGTTATTGGAGGTATGTTTGTCGGTTTTGCTATGGGGAGTTTTCTTTCTATAAAGCTATTTATTCTCATTCCTGCCATAATTGTAATTTTATCATTAACCCTTCTTTCCTCATCGCTTAGAAAATATTATAAAAACATAGAAACGCAATTTTTAGTAAACTTAGATAAAACAAAATATATCAGTGGAATAGCCATACCAAAACGTCTATCTATGGATATTCACCTTGAGATATTAGAACTTCCGCCCAATAGCTCCATTGTAGGGATGACAATTAGTGAGGTACATCATAAATATAAAACAGGAGCTCAAATTGTATGTATCTATCGTCGTGGCACACGTATAAACTTGCCAGATAAGACAAGTATGCTCTATGCGACAGACAAGTTATTGGTTATCGGCACTGACGATCAGATACTTCGTTTTGTGAGTTCTATCGAGATACCTTTTGCCTCACAAGACAATGAGACAATAGAACACGAGATAGATCTATATCAAATCACCCTTACAAAAGAATCTCCTCTAATTGGTGTTCGTTCACATATATCGGAACTTAGAAACAACTTTAACTTTTTATTTATCGGGTATGAAAAGCCGTCACACGGATTTATGCGTCCTAAGCCTGACTACTATTTTGTGGAGGGTGACACTCTTTGGATTGTTGGTGAAAAAGAGGTAGTCAAAAAGTTAAGTTAAAAACTATATCTTACAAATGTAGAGAGGCAAAACCAATTTTTTGTTTTCTCTACATTTTCTGTTATTGCACTTCCGGCAAAAGTATATGCTGTGTTAAGATGAAAATACCAATTTCGGGATTTGAAATATTTTACCGTTAAGTTAACCTCACTTCCTAAATAGTGAGACGAAAGGTTAGATAAAGCAGCATTCCCTCCTAAATTTAAAAGACGTGGCGCATAAAAAAGCCATAGTTGCATCACAAGTTGTAACTTAGGCATAGGGTTATATATTGCTTGCAACCTATGAGACAACTCGTTGCTATTTTGCACCATCTTATACATATTAGATCCTTGCACCCACTGTTCCCCATTTCCTCCAGTATAAAGAGCATCCCACCTCTCATAACGACTTGTTGAGGGGTTATCACCAGAAAAATAAGCAAACCTATAACCTATCGAAGGAGCACCTTTAGTCTCTGTAAAACGCCAACCTGCCTCGCCATAAAAGGCAAACGCCCCCATATTAAAATTGCTATTTCTTTGATAAGCACCCTCTGTCTTAAAGAACAATCCGTCTTTTCCTTGTGGTGGATTTATAAATAGACGTATGTTATATACTTGAAGTCCTCTTCTAAAAAAGACATCTCCGTTTGCAAGGAAATATCGTAATGTGGAACGAGGAACATGCAGAAAAGAAGCACCTATAAGCACCCTATCTTTAGATCCAAGTTCCACATTTATTCCATTTATTGTGGTATTACTATTTAGTATCGGCAACTCATTAGGCTTAAAATGAAACGCTCCTATTGACAACCTATCTATCTTAAAAGATGCCTGAAACAAATCTTTAGCCGCCCATCGTGGATTTAGTTGTAGTGCAGCACGATTATCACCATTCATAGATGTATTTATCAAAAGAAAACCATCTGCTAATATAAATTGCTTACGTCCATAAAGCATATTATAACTATAATTATCACCTCTTAAAGTACGTCCTCCACCAATAAGACCTATAAAAGCATCTTCCAAGCCACCATAAAAACGTGATTTATCGGAAAACATCTCTCTGCCACAAGAGAAAGAGACCATATAACTCGCTCCTCCATATAGATGTATGTTATAACGAGGGATAATCTTAGAAATGCCATAAATCCCTGCCATAGCAAAGCCCTCTAACCAACCATAATAGCCATCCCCTTCAGGGTTATGGACAAGTGGGTTGCCTGTTAAAATTGGCTTCGGCTGTCCAAACCAAGCGTTATTATTAGAATATATCATCTCGGAAGATGAGAATTTAAAGGTTAAGAACGACCGAGAATCCGTATATATATTTGGGAATGCCTTTCTATTTTTAAAAATGTTCTCATTGCGGCTCATGGCAAGTTCGTTCTCAGTCAAAGTGACTGTTATTTTTATTGATATTCCGTTTTCATTCGGCTCACTTATATCTATTGTCACTTTTTCCACAAAAGGATACATCCCTATTTGTGATATATAATAATCTGACATGAAACTACTATAACTCATATTTGGGTATATCTTATATGTATTCTCTATCTTTTGACTTATATTAAGTGCTACCAATGTATCTTTTGGCAAGGAAGCAAAGTCGAAGGTTACAAACTCGACCCTTTCACCCTCATATATAGACAATGGGTTATTGCTCTGTGCAAAAGACACACCAGAGAACACGGTTAGGAAAAGTGATATTAGATATTTATTCATCATCTTAAAAATCTGTCCATCCACCATCCGTCGCCATAACACACCCTGTCACCGCTGAGGCTTCGTCCGACAATAAATATAAGATCGTTGAGGCTTGCTCCCAAGGGAAAGAACCACGATGTTCACTATCACAATATTTTAATAAACTCATGGTTTTGATGCCTCCCATACCAAAACCTTTGCCATGTTTCACTTCAGCCGCCACATATTCAGAGGCTCGTTCCACCATAGGGGTCTTGGTCTCTGCCATGTTAACAGAATTAACACGTATACCATAAGGAGCATAGTCTATCGCTGCATTACGAACAAGACCATTTACCGCATATTTACTTGACACATAAGCAGGATTTCCAGAAAGACCGATCATCCCAGCTATCGAGCCAACAACAACTATTGACCCCCCATTATTTTGTTTTAGCATCTGTTTAAGGGACGAACGCATAGATTTAAATGTTCCTGCTGCATTTGTGGCAAACACGTTATCCCAATATTCATCTGTCGCCTCTGTTATTACTGCCGGCATTAAGCGACGTTGTTCAGGATCCCATTTAAAAGGAGTACCCGAAAACACACCGTCCATAACTCCGGCATTAAGACAACTGTAATCTATACGTCCAAATTTTTCAACTCCTTTTTGCACTGCCATATCACACTCGCCACTGTCCTGTATGTTACCATATACAAAGAGCACCTTTCCATACCCTTTCACCTTGAGGTTATTTAAGGAGTCAGCAACAGCCTGCCCTTGATCTTTGAGCCAATCCATTATCACTACGTTAGCACCCTCCTTAACAGCACGTATGGCAGTCCATTTTCCAATGCCTCTTGCTGCTCCTGTTATTAAGATTGTCTTACCCTCAAAACGATTAGGAATAAAATAATCTTTAGATAGACGATTTACATTGTGCTTATCTTGTGAAAAAGAAAAGAGAGGGACAAGACACATTAAGGTAAAAATTAAAAATTTCGTTTTCATAATTATTAATATTGATTTTTCAAATTATTTATCAATCTTTGTGCCTATGATTGGAAATAAAAAAGGCATTGTTAATTATCTTATAAAATGGACAGCTATTTCTGCTATTGTAGGGATTTGTGTAGGCTGTGCCTCTGCCATATTTCTATTGTCTCTCGATTGGGCTACCTCTTGGCGAGAAAATAACATTTGGATAATTTCGCTTCTTCCTATTGGTGGGCTTATCATCGGACTACTCTATCATTATTATTCCGGCACAACAGAGAAAGGTAATAATCTTATTATAGACGAGTTTTATAGTCCTCGCACGATAATCCCTTTCCGCATGGCTCCTTTGGTGCTTGTTTCGACTGTCATAACCCACTTTTTCGGGG
>JAVVUK010000064.1:7551-9427 GCA_036653215.1 Rikenellaceae bacterium | reverse complement strand
AGTGGAGGGCGATGATGTAATCCTGTCTATGATTGTAAACAAGTTGTCCAAAAATGAAACCTTTTGACAATTTAAGTCAGTATAATTTTGTGCCACAAACTACTCACAGCGATGCTTCAAAACAGCATAAATATGATATAAATTAAAACAGCTTCTTATGCTTGTAGTTGCATATGTTGTGATGTTTTTTATTGTTTTTGACACCACTAAATATAATTTAATTCAAACAAGACAATTATTTTTTCGGATATAAATGACGCTTTTCACGCAAGATGAAGAACATCGCCAATAGAAACGCCAATATATCAGAAACAGGAATAGCAAGCCAAACTCCATCAAGCCCCCAAAACATTGGGAGTATGGCAAGTAGAGGTATTAGGAATATCAATTGACGAGAAATGGTCATTATGGTAGCCTGCATAGCTTTCCCTATGGATGTGAAGAAATGGGAAATTACAATTTGTATTCCTATAAGTATTGCCGCTGCAAAAGCTATACGCATACCTCGTATGGTGAGTTCTATAAGCTCAGGGTCTGAGGTAAAGATCATCGAAGCAAGACGTGGAAATACCTCCATGAGCAACAGTCCTACACCAAATATTATTGTAGAGGCACGTGCAGCAAGGAAAAACGTATCTTTCACCCTTTTGTTATTCCTCGCTCCATAGTTAAATCCTATAATTGGCTGCATCCCTTGACAAAGCCCCAAGACTATAAATGAGATGAACAACTGATATGAGTTTATAATTCCAAACGAACCTATGGCTATGTCTCCACCATATATGCGAAGTTGGTTATTCACTAATATAGCCACAGCACTGGCTATAAAATTCATTATAAAAGGAGAAAATCCGATTGATAATATGTTCTTTATTATGTTGAGACGTATTTTAAAACTATCTTTATGGAAAGAGACCTCATGTTTAGGGTTCATGAAATGAGAAACAGCATATACAGCTCCCACAAACATTGATATGGCGGTGGCTATGGCTGCACCTCGTATGCCCATGTCAAACCAAAATATAAATATTGGATCTAAGATCACATTCAGAAGCACCCCTACAAGCACCACAGACATCGACTTTTTAGGAAAGCCACTTGCCCTTATTACATTACTAAAGCTATAACATAAGTTTGTAAATATGCTCGCCGGGATCACAATCATCAAGTAGTCCCTTGCATATGGCAAGGTAGCCTCACTTCCACCAAAAAGGTAAAGTATAGGTTCTATATATATCATTGTAGGAATTATGAAAAGCAACGATAATATACACGTTAATATAGGCACATGACCTAATATGTTACGAGCCCAACGTATATCGTTCATTCCTAAAACTATCGACATACGAGACGAAGCCCCAGCACCTACAAGGGTTCCTATTGCTGCAATCATCGAACTTATAGGAAGCGTCAGTGTGAGCCCTGCAATTGCCATTGATCCAACGCCATGACCTATATATATCCTATCTACTATGTTATAAAGAGCCACCACCACCATGCTCACTATTGCAGGTATCGAATATCTCCTTAATAAAACTCCTACTTTCTCTTGTCTTAGTTCTGTATATCTCTTGTTTTCACTTTGCGTCATAGTTTACAAAGGTACTTGTTTTTTTTAACATACGTTTAAATAAACATACGTTACTATATTTTTTACATAAAAACATGAAACTATGTGACGATAATTATACGAAAAAAGAACCCACATTACTGTGGGCTCAATCTTATTATGAATTTGTTATGTGTTATTTTTCGATGAAATTATGGATGGGACTATGTGACGATAGGTATATGAAAAAAGCAAAAAAAGAACCCACATTACTGTGGGCTCAATCTTATTATGAATTTGTTATGTGTTATTTTTCGATGAAATTAT
>JAVVUK010000064.1:0-7451 GCA_036653215.1 Rikenellaceae bacterium | reverse complement strand
AATTTGTTATGTGTTATTTTTCGATGATTTTTTTATAGAATTAGAGGAGCATAGTGGGACTATGTGACGATAATTATATGAAAAAAGCACGAAAAAGAACCATAACAAAAAGTTATTTTTTTATATTTGGCAGTTCAAGACCATACCCCTTTATCTTATCCTCACGTTTAAGAAGGAATGCAAAGCCTAAAGCAAGAAATCCGAGTGTAGCAAAGATAAGCATTGGTAAGGTATAGTTATATGTAGCAACGGCACCATCGACACCAGGAGTTTTACAATATGTGTCAAGCACCCAACCGATAAGCATAGGAACGCCCATCAGACCCCAGTTTTGTATCCAAAAGATAAGTGCATATGCTGTACCGAGTTTATTTTGTGGGATGATTTTAGGAACAGAAGGCCACATAGCCGAAGGAACAAGTGAGAATGCGATACCCAACAATATTGTAAGGATAAGAGCAAAGCCCCACCATGTAACCAAAGGAAGAGCGAAAAGAAGGTGAATAACGATAAGCATAGAAGCACCTAAAATCATTATTGAAGCACCTTTACCTTTACGGTCATACATATTTCCGAAAAGAGGAGTTAGGAGTATTGTCCCAAAAGGAAGCAAAGCAGGGATGATACCAGCAAGCTCCGTAGAAACGCCAAACTTATTTACCATAAGGTCGGCAGCATATTTTAGGAATGGGAACACGGCAGAGTAAAACAACACGCACAATGCAGCTACATACCAAAAACCCTTTAAATTTATTATGGTTAATATATCTCTAAGACGGAAAGGCTCTTCAGGTTCTACTGTACCAGCATCTTCCTTATCACGTTTTTTATCCATAACGACAAAAACAAGGAACGAAATTAGACCTATAATAAGGAGTAGAAGACCTAAGAAGATAGGGGTACTGATAGAAGGGACTCCATCGACAGCAAATGTAACTGCCAAAAGCGGAGTTACACCTATTGCAAGACCTGTACCTATACGAGCACACGCCATCTCAAGCCCCATGGCAAGAGCAAGCTCTTTACCTCGAAACCATTTTGCGATAATCTTTGAAACGGTGATCCCAGCGATCTCAATACCAACCCCAAATATAGCATAACCAAAGGCTGCATATAACACTTGCTTTGTAACTTCGGCACCAAGGAAAGTGATAGGGATCTCACGCAACTCTGGATTACGAATAGCCCAGAATTTTATAGACACGCCTATAATCATAATAACTGTTGCCATTAATCCTGTAAAGCGAACACCGAATTTATCTAATATTATACCTCCAAAAATAAGCATTAAAAGAAACACATTAAACCAACCATATGCTCCCGTGAAGAAACCATAATTACTACTGGTCCAATTACACTGCTCTTCTAACATACCTTTTAGAGGTGCCATAACATCTGTTATGAAATAGCCACAGAGCATTAGAAAAGCCACAAGAGCCAAAACGACCCAACGAGCGGTTTTGGATTCGCTTAATTTCGTTCTTAAAATTTCTACCATAATATTTACAAGTTATTTGTTTTACTTTTTCGTGGTGCAAGGTAAGAAAAATTTATATAAATTTGCAAAAAAAATAGAACAACATGAAAATTATTTTAGCTTTTTTAGCTTTTTTATTAATCTCACCTCATACGCAAGCACAACAATATAAATTACCAGTAAATGTGCCTATTTCCTTATCTTCAAATTTCGCTGAGTTACGTCCTAACCACCTACACTCTGGTGTAGACATAAAAATGGCGGCATACCCCGCATCAAGACGAGAGGTGGTAAGCACGGCAGACGGATATATAGCACGTGTCTATGTAAATCCTTACGGCTTTGGTAAGGCGATATATATATACCACCCAGCAACAAAAACCACATCTGTATATGGGCACTTAGATTGTTTCAGCGACGAGATAACTAAATATGTACGTGCCGAACAATATCGCAAAAAATCGTTTGCACTAAACTATTATCTCAAGCCTACTGATATTCCTGTCAAAGCAGGTGACAAAATTGGAGTTGCAGGAAATAGTGGTATGTCGGGAGGCATACACCTACATTATGAACTTAGAAACTCGAAAGAAGAACCTATAAACCTTGTAAAGGTAGGTTTGATAACGGTTATGGACAACATACCACCAGCCATAGTATCGGTATCGGTAGTTGAGATTGACACTTGTCAAGGCTCTTATATATTTGTTAATAAAGGGAGGTTCCCTGCAACAAAAACAGCAAATGGGATATATAAAATTCCAAATGCCATATCTATAAACAGACCGTCATACCTCACAATAGAATATGTAGATCGCAAAAATGGGGTTCAAAATAGCTTTGGCATATATAGTATGTGCGCTAAGATAAACGGAAAACGATATTTCGGATTTTCCTTAGATAATATAGATTTCAAAACTACACGGTATACAAATAGCCTTTCTGAATTTTATAAAAACAGAGCTTCCGCATATTCTGTTGCGAGGTTGTATGTATCTGAAAATAATAAACTTAAGATTTACGACTCTGTAAAAGAGCGTGGCATCTTAAATCCTGCTTCTCTACCGAAAAATAACGACATTGTAATCACCCTTACAGACGACAGCAACAATAGCTCACAAGTAAGCCTAACCCTTACCACAGAGAAGAACACAGCGACAACCAGAAAATATAGTTTTACCGCTAATAGCCACGTCATAAAGTGTGACCAAGCGACCTTACTAAAAAGCCCTAACGCTGAACTCACTATACCTGTCGATGCTTTTTATGACAACGACATAGTCGATTTTTATTCATTAGACGGCAAATCTCCATACTCTAAAGATATATATCTAAAAGGCGTATATATGCCAACACAAAAAGGGATGACCTTAAAAATTAAAGAAGACAACCTACCTGAAAACCTACGTTCTAAAGCCATTGTAGCACGTGTAAACTCTTCAGGCGGACGTGCCAGTATGGGTGGAAAATGGGAAGATGGGTATGTAACTGCAATAATAAACGACAATGGTAAATTCATGATTACCACAGACACCACAGCTCCTTACATAACTTCAAAACAAGAAAAAGGCACTACCATCAAAGGGTCGAAGCTACGTTTTACCATCAGCGACAATCTATCTGGCATAGCTACATTCAACGGATATGTAGACGGCAAATGGGAGGTCTTCTCTTTAGACGGCAAATCGGCTCTTTTAGAATATGAAATTAATAATTCTGACTCTACAAGGAGAAAACATGATGTCAAAATAGACATTACAGATGCTAAAGGAAACAAAAAAATCTACCAGACATACTACTATTGGTAGTTGTTGAAAATTTGTATATATTTGCAAAGTAAAAAATAGAAGATGTTAAGTAGGAGATTTTTAAGGATTAAAGCACTAAAAGCGTTGTACGGACACGTTTGCAGCAACGAGGATAAGTTGATGAATACTCAAAAGAATATGCTTTTCAGCATACAAAAGAGTTATGAGTTATACCCTATATTGATGAATTTATCTGTCGAAGTATGCAAATATGCGAGCATGGTTGTTGAGCGTAACAAAAACAAGCATATCAAAGGAGATAGGGACGAAAATCCAAATATGTACTTTGTAAACAACAGGCTTATACGTCAAATTGCCGACAACGAGTTGTTAAATAAAGCTTTAGCAAACAGCATCTTCACATGGGAAGACAGTGACGACATATTCAAAAAGATATATAACAGGGTGGTAAAAAGAGACTATTACAATCGTTACATCTCAGCTCCTGATAGCTTTGAAAACGACAAAGAGTTTCTCATAAACTTCTATCGTAAAGAGATAGAAGATTTCGAACCTCTATATGACAGGCTTGAAAGTTGTTCTGTCTATTGGTATGACGACATCGAATTTATAACAAGCAAATGTATCACAACTATCGTTGAGACGGATGAGACAAAAGGCATAACGCCGTTTCCTGCCTACCAGAACGATGAAGATAAGATCTTTGTTACCAACCTACTGTCATACACAATCTCCGATATGGAGAAAAATATAGAAAGCATAAAAGGGACTCTTAAAAACTGGGAGATAGAAAGGGTAACGATGATGGATCGTCTTATTTTATCTATGGCTATGACCGAGATAAACCACTTTCCTCTTATTCCAACAAAGGTCACTCTCGATGAATATATAGAAATCACAAAACATTACAGCACCCAAAACAGTAGTACTTTCGTAAATGGGATCTTAGATAAATACCTATCTAACTTACGTGAAAGCGGAGAACTCAAGAAAACAGGACGTGGATTAATTTGAGTTAACGATATATTTATGAAGAAAACATTATTTATTGCACTATGTTTGTTATCGGTAGCTTGCACTTCACAGACAAGGAAGCAAGGCGCAACTGTCGTTTCAACATCAGTAAAAAGCGTCACTAACACAGAGGCTCCTTTTATCATTGGTGAAGGAAGCGTGCCCGGTAGTGAACCATTAGGAACAAAAAATATAGGTGTCATAAATGAAGGAGAAGTCTTAGAGGTTAGTTTCAACATCAAAAACGACCGTGAAATTCCTCTTATCATATTTAACGCCAAAGCCTCTTGCGGATGTACCTCTGTCTCTTACGATGCGGAGCCTATAAAAAAGGGAGAGACAAGAGCTATAAATGTAACATATAACTCAAAAGGGAAGTCTGGACAACAGATGGTATTCATAAATCTCCTCACTGACGATGGTGATTATACAATAAGACTAAACCTATTTGTAAAAAAATAAAAAACTCAAAAATAAAAATAAAATTATGAACACACTATTTGTAACAATGCAAGCACAAGGTGGCAGTGGCTGGTCGTCACTCCTTATGATCGGTGCTCTATTTGTAGTAATGTACTTCTTTATGATTCGTCCTCAACAAAAGAAACAAAAAGAACTTGCTAAATTTAGAGATTCTCTACAAAAAGGAGATAAGATCCTCACTGCAGGTGGCATCTATGCTACTGTAAAAGAGGTTAAAGACGCTATCCTTATTGTCGAAATTGCAAACGACGTAAACATCAAGATAGACAAGGTGATGGTTATGCGTGACCCTTCAGATCTTGCTAAGTAAGACAAACATTAAGCTATACAAAAGAGCCAACCTAAACAATATAGGTTGGCTCTTTTATTTACCAAAATATGATGTTTCTATTTGTGTCGTGAGGCAAGCTCTTTCTCTAAATCAGCGATAGTTATGCCTTTCGAAATCATAAGCACCAAGAGGTGGTATATAAGGTCTGAAGCCTCATATATGAAACGTTCATCATTACAATCGATGGCTTCAATTACCGTTTCCACAGCCTCCTCCCCTACTTTTTGAGCCATTTTATTAACTCCTTTATTAAAAAGGTGTGTCGTATATGAACCTTCTGGCATCTCGTTATGACGACCCACGATTACCTCTTGTAACTTTCTTATAAAACCCTCGTTATCAGGAGTGTCAAAGCAACTAACGGTGCCTCTATGACACACATCACCCACAGGGTTTACCATAAACAAAAGAGTGTCGTTATCACAATCTTTATACGCTTCTTTTATAAATAAGAATTTCCCACTTGTCTCCCCTTTAGTCCACAACCTACCTTTGGTGCGACTAAAGAAAGTCACCTTACCTTCTGTTATGCTCTTTGTGAAAGCCTCTTCATTCATGTAACCTACCATCAACACTTTTAGCGTTGCGACATCTTGAATAACGGCTGGGATAAGCCCGTCGCTATTTTTCTTAAAATCTAAATCTTTAATTTCTATCATAATATTCGTGTTGTTATTCCATTTTTTATAAGTTCTTTTTTTAATATAGGTATTGGTATCTCATTATAGTGAAAGATTGAAGCAGCAAGGGCAGCATCGGCACATCCATCTTGTAACACCTCCACGATATGTGAAACAGAACCTGCACCACCAGAAGCGATGATTGGGATAGGCACAAGAGACGATAATTTACGATATTCCTCTACGGCATATCCCGATTTTGTGCCATCGTGGTTCATAGATGTGAAAAGTATCTCCCCAGCACCTCTATGATAAGCCTCCAAAGCCCATGAAAATAGCTCTTTGTCCGTCGGCACTTTTCCACCATGTGTCATAACACGCCACACCCCATCAATAAGACGTGCATCTATCGCCACTACAATAAATTGACTACCATATTTAGACGATATTTCATCTATTAAATTTGGCGTTTTTACAGCCGACGAATTTACAGTTATCTTATCTGCCCCAGCGTCTAAAAGCACAGCTGCATCCTTCAACGATGATATACCACCACCAACAGTAAAAGGGATATTTATAGCCTCCGCAATATCACTCACAAGATCACGAAAAGTGCTTCTTCCCTGCTGTGTAGCACTAATATCAAGATATACTAATTCATCAGCACCTTGAAGAGCATAGCGTCGTCCCATCTCCACAGGATCACCGACCTCCTTAATGCCTTCGAAATTTATTCCCTTCACGGTCTGTCCGTTACGTATATCAAGACAAGGTATTATTCGTTTTGTAAGCATCTTTCTAAATCTATAAGTTTTATTTTCCCTTCATATATCGCCTTACCAACGACAACAGATAGAACATTCATACGGTCTAACTTTTCTATATCTTCACAATTACGCACCCCTCCACTAACAGTAATATTGAGATCTGGAAAGAGAGAATATAGCTTTTCATATAATTCAAAAGAGGGTCCTTGTAACATTCCGTCTTTAGAAATGTCTGTACATATTACTTGTGAGAGTCCAAAGGGCAAAAATTGTTTTATAAGTTCTTCAACGCTTATCTCAGAGGTCTTTTCCCAACCGTTAATAGCAATACGCCCCTCTTTGGTATCTGCACCTAAGATAATACGACTTGCCCCATAAATGGTGAGCCATTCTTGAAAAAGATCGGAGTTTGTTATTGCTACGCTTCCACAGATAACTCGTGCAGCACCAGCCTCAAAAGCCATATCTAAAGCCTCTTGACTCTTAACGCCACCACCCCACTGCACATCTAAAGAGGTGAGGCTCGTTATATCTTCGAGCACACTTATATTAACAGGTTTTTGTTTTTTAGCACCGTCTAAATCGACAATGTGTAATCGTTTGACTCCTATTGCCTCATAACGTTTAGCAACCTCAACTGGGTTTTTAAAATAAGAGGTTTTTTGTGAATAGTCGCCTTGCACCAAACGGACGCACTCGCCACCTATTATATCTATGGCAGGGATAATTTCTATTTTCATAAACGTATAAAATTCTTTAATATCTGCTCTCCCACCTCACCACTTTTTTCAGGGTGAAACTGACATCCGAAAAAGTTATCACGGCAAAGTGAAGCTGAAAATGAAGAGCCATAATCTGTTATAGCGATTGTATTTTTATTAATATTAGCAGCAAAAGAGTGAACGTAATAAAGGTAAGATCCTTCCTTAACGCCACAGAAAAGAGCAGACGAAAGGTTAGTTATTGTATTCCAACCTACATGAGGCACCT
>JAVVUK010000063.1:1742-9554 GCA_036653215.1 Rikenellaceae bacterium | reverse complement strand
TTTTTATGTTAAAACGATAATCTTTCATAAGACGAGCCACAGCAAGTGCTGTTGCCAACTTCCCTAACTCGGCAGGCTGAACACGCATCGGTCCTATCACCAACCACGACTTAGCTCCGTTTATCTCTGTCCCTAAAAAAATTGTCAATAGCAATACAAAAACCATAATCCAATAGAAAGGAAAGGCGAGAGAGAAGAAATAGCGAGGGTCTATTTTCATTATTGCCAAAGCTCCAAGTAACGATATTATGACCCACACTCCTTGCATCAATCCTTTATTGGAAATTGTTGATGTCACAGAGTTTGTTGTCGCAGACCATATTGTTAACCACCCCATTACTACAAGTATAAGATAGAGCGTAACAAGCATCCAATCGATATTACTGCTTTGGGAGTTGCTTCTTCTTATCATATTGAGGATAGTTTAGAGATAACTTTTTCATGTTTTCCACAAGCCATGGACGTGTTATGGTGTCGTTCATATATTGCTCAATCATAAGAGACACTATTGGAAGAGCTGCCGCCGCTCCCCAACGACCATGTTCCACATATGCAGAAACGGCAATTTTAGGGTTGTCCTTAGGGGCGAAAGCTATAAATGTAGAGTGGTCGTCTCCACGACTGTTTTGTGCGGTGCCTGTCTTCCCACATATATCAAGCCCCTCTACACGAGCCAAAGCACCTGTGCCTTCCAAATTCACACTTTTCCACATAGCTTCGACAACCGGAGAGAAGTATTTCTGGTCTATCATGGTGTGGTGCTTAATGGTATATTTATTATCCACGTTTGGTATTCCGTCTATCTTTTTTAGTATGTGTGGAGTGAAATAATAGCCTCTGTTTGCAAGTATAGCTGCAAAATTGGCAAGTTGAAGAGGTGTGATGCTGAGTTCTGCTTGTCCTATGGCAAGGGAGATCACAGACAAAGAGTTCCAGCGTCCGTTATAGGCTCTGTCATAGAATGACGATGTGGGTACAAATCCGGTTGCCTCTCCGTCAACGTCTATCTCAAGCCTTTCTCCAAAGCCGAAGCTATGTAGGTATTCAGCCCATTTGTCTAAAGCCACCTGTACAGAAAGGTATTTTTTATTTTGTATTACACGACGGAAAACCTCACAGAAATAGGCGTTACACGAGGTTTGAAGCGCAAATTCTAAAGCTAAGGGTGAGTAATGTTGGTGACATCCGACTCGAAGACCTTTAACACGAAAGCCTCCATGACAATAAAACTTTTCTGTCTCGTTTGTGACACCCTCTTGAAGAGCAATAAGCCCCATTGCCATTTTAAATGTTGAGCCAGGAGGGTATGCTGCTTTTATGGAACGGTTAAAGAGAGGTTGTCGAGGGTTGTTGACAAGAGTTCCATAATTGCGAGAACGATTACTTCCGATAAGGGTATCTGGGTTAAACGTAGGACTGCTCACCATAGCTAATATCTCTCCTGTTGATGGCTCTATTGCCACCACCGAGCCTACCTTGCCTACCATAAGCTCTTCGGCAAGTTTTTGTAGTTTATGATCTATGCTAAGTGTTAATGTGGAGCCCCTAACGGGTTCTATGTCCATCTCTCCGTCTTTAAATTGACCTTGATAACGTCCATAGGCATCGACAATATTATAACTTTTACCCTTCTCTCCACGTAACAACTTCTCATAACGTCTCTCTATATCGGTCTTGCCGATATAGTCGCCCATGCTGTAATATTCGTCACGGTCAAGGTCGTTATAGTTTACCTCTCCGATATAACCTAATATGTTGCCGGCAGTGTTATGAGGGTAGTGACGAACGGTACGATAACGAGTGGTAAATCCGCTAATTCCAAGTTCGTCAAAGCGGAGTTTTGCGATGTGTTCTATTTGTGGAACGGCGAGTGATGGCTTGAGATAAGAATATTTCTTTGCTTTAGCAATTATAGCCCTCATACGTTCCTTGTCTATGCTTAAAATCTCACACACAAGCGTCGTGTCAAAAGACTCTAACTCACGAGGAGTAACAAGCAAGTCATAAGACTCTCTGCTTTGAGCAAGGAAAAAGCCTTTCCTGTCAATCACTTCTCCACGTGCAGGGATGATGTTCACCTCCTTCACGCTGTTTGTCTTTGAAATTTTAGAATAACTGTCATCAATAACCTGAATATACAAGAGCCTTGAGATGATAGCTATTAATAAAATAGCTACAAAAATTAGCAGATGTAAGCTCCTATTACTCATTAGTATGAGGATTTAGGTCGGTGATTAATAAGAAATTGGGTGATATATAGAATTACTGTGGTTAATGCTATGTTCAACAATAGACGTATAAATACTTGTGTGTTAATGAAGACAAGCCCCCCAGACTCACATACAACCAATAGAAGTCCGTTTACCGCTACTATGGTGATACAGTAAAAAGCCCACCGTCCACCGCCTATTGTGGCGATTGATGGGGTGAAGTCGTAACCTATGCTATCTTCAGAAACCATGTGTTTGAGTAATAATATTCTTAGATAAGCTGCCGAAGTTATGGCTATGGTGATTAATCCGCCAGTGCCTGTAAGTAAGTCTATCACTACGCCTAAGAGCGAAGATAGCAGCATGACCATCATAGGAGGGGTTTTTATAGATAGTAGAAGGACAAATGTAAGATAGAAGCTAAAATGAAGGTGTGGCAAAGATGGTAAACGGTCAAAGAGGTATACTTGTACTAACGCCACGATTACAAGCATGGTAATCTTATATAAAAAATTAATCATCTTTATCTTCTCCTATTGTTTTAGACTCCAAATCATGACTTTCTTTCATTAAAGAATGTTCGACGATAGATACATATTTTAACTTTTCAAAATCGGTGAATGGCTTTATTGTCCCACTGATAAACGCTCTATTTCCATTTTCTATTGTCTCCACTGTTCCGACATCTATATTGGATGGGAAAAGGAGAGAAAAGCTGGTGGTAACGATTGTGTCTCCTATATGTATAGCGGAATATTTTGAGGCTTCGGTAAAAGACAACCTCTTTGGATGTAGACCATCCCAAAAAATAAGACATATAGCTTGGTCTTTTTTAAACATCCCGCTTGTCTTAAATTCTTTGCTTATTGCCGATAATACGATAGAGAAGTGCGGACTCACAGAGACTACATACCCCACAATTGAGTTGCCCGATATTACGGACATCTTAGGGGTAACACCGTCTTCAGATCCTTTATTTAGTGTTATATAGTTGTTTACTTTGTTAAGGGTGTTTCTCACTATCGTTGCCGAGATAGAGATGTAGACGCTGCTGTCACCAAGTAATTGGATGTTCTCATTGTTGATATTTATCATATCTTCCATCGAGAGTACCTTTTTTATGAGCATACTGTTTTGCTCCGCCAACATTTTGTTTGTTACATCTAAGGCAACATAGTTTTCTACTTCGTTTACGGCATTGTTTATAAGGTATGCCTTCTCACTCACCTGAGCGAGCATCTTTGCATTGGCATAGAATGAGTTATTGACATAAAAACTCACGGCAACAATCTCAATAATCAAGAATATAACCGTTACCTGTGAGTTTATTATCGCCTTACTAAATCTTGCCAAAATAATTATCTTATAAGGAAAGAGAACTTATCTATGTTTTTAAGTGCTATTCCCGAACCTCTTGCTACTGCACGTAAAGGGTCCTCAGCAACATGAAAAGTCATCTTTGTTTTGTTTGTTAAACGTTGGGCTAATCCTCTTAGGAGAGCACCACCACCTGCAAGGTAGATGCCGTTTTTTACGATGTCACAATAAAGTTCGGGCGGAGTACGCTCTAATATTTTCATTATCGCAGCATCAAGTTTTAATAACGACTTGTCGAGCGCATAAGCAATCTCTTTATGTGTAACTTCGACCCTATGAGGGTTTGAATCTATAATGTTGTGTCCCACAACGCTAAAAGGATCTGGAGGATTAGGCAAATCTTCAATTGCAGAACCGACGTTTATCTTTATCTCTTCAGCAGTACGCTCACCGATGTTTATGTTGTGGTGTTGTTTCATATACATTATTATATCTTCGGTAAATACGTCTCCAGCGATGTTTATACTTTCGTTACATACTATGCCACCGAGAGATATGACGGCGATCTCACTTGTTCCGCCTCCGATGTCGACAATCATACATCCTTCAGGGTCTTCAATGTCAAGACCTATCCCTAATGCGGCAGCCATAGGCTCGTATATTATGTATATGTCGTGTCCTCCAGCGTGTTCTGCCGAGTCACGTACAGCTCTTACCTCCACATTTGTAGAGCCTGAAGGAATACAAATCACCATTTTGAGTGAAGGGGTGAAGATGCTCTTTTTCAAAGTACGTTTGATCATGCTTTTTATCATCATCTCGGCAGCTGTGAAGTCTGCTATCACACCATCTTGAAGTGGTCTTATGGTCTTTATTCCTTCGTGTGTCTTTCCGTGCATACGACGAGCACGCTCGCCTGTTGCTAAGAGCTTGCCTTGTTGGTCAACGGCGATTATTGAGGGTTCATCAACTACAATTTTATCGTTGTGGATAATAATTGTGTTGGCTGTACCAAGGTCCATTGCTATATCTTGGTTCAGAAATGAAAATAGTCCCATGCTTATTTTAGTGTTTAAAATGTCTTGTTTTTGTAAATGCCATAACGACACCATTTGCGTTACAATAGTCAATAGACTCGTGGTCACGAACAGAGCCTCCTGGTTGTATTACGATGTTTACACCTGCTTTATGAGCAATTTCGACACAGTCGCCAAATGGGAAGAAAGCATCTGAGGCAAGGGCTGCTCCTTTGAGACTAAAGTTAAACGACTCAGCTTTTGCTATTGCTTGACGTAAAGAGTCAACACGTGAGGTTTGTCCTATGCCACTTGCAAGTAACTGTCCATTTTTGGCAAATACGATAGCGTTTGATTTGGAGTGTTTCACGATTTTATTTGCAAAGATGAGGTCTGCTATTTGAGCCTTTGTGAGAGATCCTTTTGTTGCAATTTCTAATTCGGTATCTTGTCCTCCAACTATCATATCTCTATCTTGAACGGCAACTCCACCAAGTAGTGAGCGGAATGTCTTTGGAGATAAGGTCGCAGGTTTTAAAATTAGTATGATACGGTTTTTCTTTGTTGAGAGAGCCTCCATAGCCTCTTTTGTATAAGAGGGAGCAAGTATCACCTCAAAGAAAAGGTTGCTTATCTCTTCGGCGCACGCTTTGTCTATCTCTCTATTTGCAATAAGAACGCCTCCAAATGCAGAAACAGGGTCTCCAGCAAGAGCGTCTTTCCAAGCTTCTCCTATTGTTGGTCTTGAAGCTACTCCACAAGCGTTATTATGTTTCATGACTACAAAAGTAGGCTCGCTAAATTCGGCCATAAGACTTATCGCAGCGTCTATGTCTAACATATTGTTATAAGAAATCTCTTTGCCGTGTACTTGAGTAAATAGCTTGTCTAAGTCTCCATAGAAAAGAGCTTTTTGGTGAGGGTTCTCGCCATAACGCAGATGTGTGCTTTTATTTATGCTAACCCTAAAGGCATCTATATTTTCTGTGGTGTTGAAGTAATTGAAAATCTCGCTGTCATAGTGGGAACTTGTTTGGAAAGCCATAGCGGCAAAACGCATTCTGTTTTCAAGGGATGTTGCGCAACCTTGTTTTTCAAGAATGTCAAGAAGCTCACTATATTGATCACGAGAAGATACGATAACCACGTCTTTGTAGTTCTTTGCAGCAGCACGGATAAGTGATATGCCGCCAATATCTATCTTTTCGATAATGTCTTGATGCTTAGCACCGCTAAGCACTGTTTCTTCAAAAGGATAGAGGTCTACAATGACAAGGTCTATCTCTGGAATTTCGTACTTTGCCATTTGCTCAAGGTCGTTTTTGTTGTCACGACGAGCAAGGATGCCTCCGAATACTTTTGGGTGAAGTGTTTTTACACGACCTCCTAATATTGCAGGGTAAGAGGTTAGGTCTTCAACAGCTTCAGCTTTAAAACCCAACTTGTTTATAAAGTCGAGTGTTCCCCCTGTTGAATATATCTTAACGTCATTTTCCGCTAAGTTTTTAACTATTTTATCTAATCCGTCTTTGTAATAAACGGAAATAAGAGCTCCTTTTATTTTTTTCATCGATTTATATTTTAGAAAGGCATATCATCGCCCATGTCACTTTGTGGTTCAAACCCATCTGGTGCAGCAATAGGCATATTAGCACCGCTGTTTGCTACCGCTCTGTCTATTTTCCACCCATTAACATTTGTGTACCATTTACCGTTGAACTCACGAGACTCAATGTTGATGCTTATTTTTACTTTTTCACCCTTTACTAATTTGGCACATTCTTCGACTTTATCGCCAAAAAATGTGACACATATTTTGCGGCTGTATTCACCCTCAAGAGTCTCAACAATGACGTCTTGTTTTTTCCAAGCAGAGCCTCTTGTGCTCACTCCTTGAGTCTGTGCTAAAACGCTGTTTATCACGCCTTCTATTTCTAATGCCATATCTGTTTGCTTTATATTTATCCCACAAAGATAGGATATATTTATAGATTATTAAAAAAGTAGAGCCACAAAATCACAGTGTGGAGCATAAAAAATTTGATTGTGAGAAAAAAACGTTATATTTGCCACTGATAAACTTCTAAACTTATAATATATGCACTTAAAACATTTAACGGTTTTATTCTTGTTTTGTTTAGCTAACACATTCGCCTTTGCTGCTTCAGAAGAAACGATAGAGCTTGATACAACAATTGTTAAGCAAAATGATCGAAAGGCTGACACCACAGTTGTTATTTCTAAGTCAGAATATAATAAAATCTTCTCTGTTAAATTTAAAAAGGGACAGGGGTATTCTAAGCCTAAGAAGAATGATAGAATTATCAAATATGCGCTTCTGGAGAAATATTGCAGCTATGCCTCTTTCAATATAGGGTTTGCGTCTTACGATATTGATAATAAATGGATTGAACCCGTAGTGAGGGTTAATGAAGCATATATCCATAACTTCAATTTTAAACTTCAAGGTGGCTATTTCGTTGACAATAATGTTTCCGTAGGTCTTGCATTTAGTTATGGGATCTATGACACTAAGTTCGATGTATCTTCAGATATATTAGAGCTTCTCATAAATTCTAAGGACTATAATACCAATAATGCGGGTTATAATTTTCGTGGTGCTGCCGTTGTTAAAAACTTCATTCCTATAAATAAAACACAACGTATCTTCCTTACCAACATAACAAGTTTGTGGTATGGGTATAGTTATTATCTTGGACGAAACCTATACAACGGAGGAGAAAAAATAACAAAAAGCACACAAAAGACACAGATGGTAGGTGTTGGCATCTCTCCTGGTATCATGTATTTTATGAGTCGTGGCTTTGCCTTTGAGTTTAACTTTAACCCTATTAGTGTGTACTATAAATCGTCAGAGATTTTAAACGATGAAATAGAAAATGGCAACACACGTAGTTATGGTCTGAGCTTCGATTTTATCCCTTTCAATATAGAACTTGGCTTCTCTTATTATTTTGGTCTCGACTATGTCAAACATTCCAAAATGGTCGATGTATATTAACAGATGAAAAACATTACCCTCCTCATCATTATATTATGTGCTGTCACCCTAAGGGTTACGGCTCAAGATGTGCGTGTTCATGATGAGGACTTTGCTACATATGGTGATGTTTTAGCTTTAGATACAACAAAAGTAGAAAAGAAAATCCCAGACACATATTTCCGTATTCTATTTTTAAAGTTAAAACATGGGAAAGAGAATAATATATATAAACCTATAATCAAGAGTAGAAGCAATAGGTATGAGC
>JAVVUK010000063.1:0-1732 GCA_036653215.1 Rikenellaceae bacterium | reverse complement strand
GTGGGTGTCGTGTTGGGATTTGGGAAAAAGACCACCGATAATTTAATGTTGGAGCCTATTGTAGATATCTCTAACGTATATTCCACAAAGTTAGATTTAGAGTTGTCAGGAGCCTATTTTGTTGGCAAGAACATGGCGTTGGGTGGTCGTCTGGGTTACGCTTTGAGCGATACACGTATAGATATGTCATCTCCAATTTTCGAGCTTCTCCTTAACACAAAAGATTTGTCTCTCAATGGCATCACGACGACCTTGTCGGCTGGTGTTTTTGTAAAAAACTTCATACCCTTAGATCCCGATAAACGTATTTTTATAGTCAATGAAACAAGGCTTGGGTATGCTTATAAATACACTCTTTCACGAGACAAATACAAAAATGGAGACCTCATTCATAAAACAGAACAGAAACAACATATGGTTAGCTTGGGTATAACTCCGGGCTTGATGTATTTTCTTACTCGCAACCTCTCTGTGGAGTTTTTGATAAGTCCTGTTTTAGCATTCTATGAACACACCACTGTCACTAACGATGAGATAGAGACTGGAAAGGTAAACGGAGGAGGGCTGAATTTTATCGTCTCCCCTATAAGAATGAACTTTGGAATATCATATTTCTTTGGTCTAAATTATAAACAATAGCACTTAAACATTAAAATGTTTCTAAAAATATGCGTAAATTAAAATTATTGTCAATAGTAGCCATTTTCTTAATGGGCTTGACACAATGTGTTGATGAGAAATATTTCGGAGAATCACAAAAAGCCGATATTGTCAAATTTACTATCGAAGGTGAGTTGTCTAATAAGATAGAACCACTTGTTGATAATAAAGATGTCGGAACAGTACATATAACAGTCCCTGAGAAGTTCGATCTTAAGGATCTAAAGGTCACGATGGTAAAGAGCTCTCAGCTATCCCATTTTAAAACGGATCCTCTTGTGATAACAGATTTCAGTGCTCCTGTAGAGCTTATCTTAATTGCAGAAAATGGTGCCGAGAAAAAGTGGGTTGTCACTGTTACTAAAGAGGTTGTTAAGGTCAACGAGCAACTCTTGTTTTCTTCAATGAGCCAATGGACAACAAAGAATAATCAAGGGATTTCACCGGTGCTTGGCAATAAGATGCAAGGTATGTATCCTGGTGATGGTGTCGGAGTATCGCCATGGACAAGTACTATTGAGTCTAACGCCTTTGGAGGAAGCTATTTTGAAAGTTTCTCAACATATGCTCACGACCTCAAAGCCGGAGCAGGGAAAGTGGCACGTATAGAGACAATAAGAGGAACTGCTGCTACTGAACTTATGAGTATGGGTGTTGCTACTGGAGCTCTATTTACGGGGGAGTTTATCTTTAACTCATCATTGGTGTTAGGGTCAGTAAAAGAGCCACGCAAAATGATGAATTATGGAGTTGCCTTTCATAGCAAACCTAAAGCTGTAAAATTCAAAATTCGTTATGTTCCTGGAGATGTAATGAAAGATGGTAAAGGCGTTGATATAACTGTTGATAATGCTGCTGGTCGTCCTACTAAAGACGGATGTGACATCTATTTCATATTGCAAAATCGTCATAGCGAACCTGGTAAATATACTCGTGTTGCAGCTGCTTCATATCGTAGCGTGAGGGGTGAAAAGATAGGAGACATGAGTGACGATGTGAATGGCTTTGTAACTATGGAGATCCCTTTCATATATGGAAAACCGTCGGCTGCTGACCTTTCTGCTAAAAACTA
>JAVVUK010000062.1:0-9610 GCA_036653215.1 Rikenellaceae bacterium | reverse complement strand
TTATGGATCTTCTAAAAAATATATTTTTCAATATAGCGGACTAAACTCTCGCATGGATGAGATGCAAGCAGCGTTTTTGACAGTTAAAATAAGACACCTACTTCAAGAAAACGAACGTCGTCGTGAGATTGCCGAATATTATTGTAAAAATATAACCAATCCAAAAATCACCCTTCCCAAACAGCCATATGAAAGGGAAGAACATATATATCACATCTTTGTTGTAAGGACATCAGACCGTGATGCTCTTCAAAAGCACCTTTCAGAAAAGGGTATTCAGACATTGATACACTACCCTATTGCACCACATAAGCAAGAGTGTTACAAAGAGTGGAACGAACTATCGTTCCCTATAACTGAAAAGATACATAATGAGGTTTTGAGCCTTCCTATAAGTCCTGTATTGACAGATGATGAAATTAGACAAATTGTAAAAGCAGTTAATGAGTACTAACCAAAGCGACAAAAAAGCATATAGAGATATTGTCAAAGCCACCTCCGTATTTGGAGGCGTGCAGGTGTTTAATATCCTTATAGGCATCGTTCGTTCTAAGATCATAGCTATACTTCTTGGTCCTGAGGGTATGGGAATAAGCGGACTTTTACAATCGGCGACCTCCTTAATAACAGGGCTCACATCTATGGGACTCGGCAGCAGTGCCGTCAAAGATGTGGCTCAAGCAAACACAACTGGTGACAGCCATAAAATCGGATCCACCATTGCCACCTTCAAAAAGCTAATTTGGATAACAGGACTCTTAGGCATAGCGGTAACTGTAATTTTATCACCACTATTAAGTCAATGGACATTTGGAAATAAAGACTTTACCTTAGCCTTCGTTTTCCTGTCTGTAACCCTTCTTCTACAACAATTAACCAATGGGAATAACGTTGTGATGCAAGGAATGAGAAAGATAAACCACCTTGCAAAATCGGGGGTTGTAGGATCTACTCTTGGATTGTTAATTTCGATACCTATATATTACTATTTTGGGATACAAGGTATCGTACCTACAATTATCTTAACGTCAATATCCACAGTTATAACAACTTGGTATTTTGCTCGTAAAACACCTATTAAAAAGGCTAAAGTAACATATACAGAGGCGTTTACTAAAGGGAAAGGCATGATGAAACTCGGCATTGCTATGTCTGCCAATAGCGTCTTGGTGCTTGGCATTGCTTATATTTTGCGTATCTTCATCGAGCGTGAGGGCGGCATAGTTGCCGTTGGTCTCTTTACAGCAGGGTGGGCAGTCATAAACACATATACAGGTCTTATTTTCACATCTATGTCAACCGACTATTTCCCTCGTTTAGCCGCCGTAAACAACGATAACGCAAAAGGAAATGAAGTTATAAATCAACAAGCCGAGATTGCTGTTTTGATAATGTCACCTCTAATCGTATTGTTCCTCCTTTTTGTACCTGCGATAGTGACAATATTATACTCATCAAAGTTTATCGGCATAAATGGCTATATGGAATGGGCATTATTGGGGATGTCTTTCAAAGCTGTTAGTTGGGCAATAGCATACCAATTTATAGCAAAGGGAGACTCTAAATTATTCTTTATAAACGAACTAATAGCCAATTTATACATTCTCATCCTCAACATTATAGGTTATAAGCTCTATGGCTTTAACGGTTTAGGCATATCATTTACAATTTCATATATAATCTACGCTTTGCAAGTTTATTTTATCGCACGTAAAAAATATAATTATAGACTAAGCCTTAAAATAAGCAGGTGTATGTTAATCCACACGCCTTTAATAATCGCTGTTTTCTTATCTATACGTCTTATAGATGGATTTTTGGGGTATTCATTAGGCGGTATATTTGCTCTCATCTCACTCATCTTAGCCTACAAAGAGCTGAATAGTCTATTGGACATTAAGCAAATTCTATCTAAACATCTTCTTAAACGTTAACAAAATTTAAAAGCATCTGAACTCCATGTTCTGTAATTATCGATTCTGGATGAAACTGCACTCCATATATAGGTAATTCGATATGTGAAAACGACATGATATTATCATCTTCATCATACGATGTTATAATCATCTCCTTAGGCACAGAATTGCTGTCTACCACCCACGAATGATAACGTCCGACACTACTTCCACAAGGCACTCCACGCAACAAAACATCATTTGTATCTATTATATTCAAGCTACTGCTATGCCCATGTTTAGGAACCGATAGTTGTTTTAAAGAGGCTCCTAACGCCACAGCAAGAGCTTGAAAGCCGAGACACACACCAAAAATAGGATGTGTTTTAAGACATCTCAGAATTAGTTTTTCCATATCGGGATAATCACTCGGAAGCCCAGCACCCGGAGATAGAATAATCTTATCGTACCTATCTTCAATACCGATATACAAATCTTTTGAGAGACATACATCAACCTCAGACCTACCACGCAATATTTCTACTATATTATATACAAAGGAGTCGTTATTATCGACCACTAATATTTTTTCCATACCACAAATGTAGTACTTTTGTGACATGATTTCAGCAACAGAGATAAAAACGAAGATGAATAATGCCGCACAAAACGGCGAGCCTTTCCTTTTTTGCATTGATTATGAGATGCAAAACGGATATTTCATAGAAAACCCTCTTAAACAACAAGAGATATTATGGCGTGTAGGAAATGCGACGAACTACCACGATAACGCCAAAATGAAAGGTTCTTATTTCACAAAAACGCCTATCCCTTTTGCCGAATACTCTAAGAAATTTGAAAAGGTAAAACAAGGACTTTTTCAAGGAAATTCTTTTTTAGCAAACCTCACCATAGCGACACCAATAGAGACCGACTTCTCCTTTGAGGAAATATTCTACCGCAGCAACTCTCCTTACGCCATACTCGTGCCTAACAAATTTATATGTTTCTCACCTGAAACATTTGTAAAAATAGACGAGGGGCACATAAGTTCAAACCCCATGAAAGGCACCATCGACGGATCTGTAGAAAACGCTGAACAAGTGATTTTAAACGACTATAAAGAAAGTGCTGAGCATTTTACCATTGTTGACTTTATAAGAAGCGACCTTAGCCGTGTAGCCAAAAATGTGAAAGTCGACAAATTGCGCTATATAGATCACCTTAAAACATCGGAGGGAGAGATACTTCAAGTAAGCTCTCTGATAAGCGGTGATCTTTTAAAAACCGACATCGGAGACATAGTCTTTGCTCTTCTTCCGGCAGGCTCTATCTCTGGAGCACCAAAACCCTCTACACTTAAGATATTGAAAGATGCCGAAAGGCAAACACGAAGCTTTTATTGTGGTGTATTCGGCTATTTCGACGGCAAGAAGTTAGACTCTGCCGTCATGATACGATATATTGAAAAATGTGACAAAAATTTATATTTCCGCTCTGGTGGTGGAATAACCATCAACAGTTTGTGCGAAGATGAATACAAAGAGGTTATCGAAAAGATATATTTACCATTTACAAAGATGTATCTTGAGACAATTAAAATTGTAGATGGGGAACCTCAAAATCTATATCTGCACAATTGTCGTATTCAAGAAACAATAGGTAAAACGCTTCCTCTGCCCACAGAAACGCCTCTGCAATGGAGAAATGGGATTGTGAAATGCCGTGTTCTTTACGATAATATATCTATAAAGGAAGTTAGTTATTCAAGCTATACACTACCTAAGATAAAAACGTTAAAGATAGTAGAATGCCCTTCTTTAGAGTATCACCATAAATATGCAGACCGAAACACACTCAACACCTTGATGAAAAGTCGTGGTGAAAACGACGATATACTCATAACTCAAAATGGAACTATCGGGGATACAAGCTTCTGCAATATGGTATTTGAAAATAAAGATGGACTTTTCACATCTGACACTCCCCTACTAAACGGAACTAAACGCCGTCTACTTCTCAAAAATGGGATCATCAAAGAAAAACACATAACAACCACCGACCTACACAAATATTCAAAAATCCACCTCATCAACGCCATGATCGACTTGGAAGACAATATAACAATTGAAAATATCCCTCAAATTTAAGCACAATAAAAATTTATTCGTTTTATAATAGTTAAACCTTTAACTATTATAAAATTTATATTATCTTTGCTGCCACAATAAAAACATAATAATGGCGGAACAGACACGAACGTTTATACAAAATCTATTGATGGTGCAGAGTTCTTTTAGGCAAGCAATACAACGCAACCTAAAGAAGAACAATATAGATCTCACCTTTGAGATGCTGCAAATAATGGTTCATCTATGGAAAAAAGACGGCATAAACCAGCAGGAGATAGCCACAAAAACATTCAAGGATAAAGCATCGCTCACCTATCTTATAAATAACTTAACGACACGAGGACTTGTCTTTCGACAAGAAGACCCTATCGACCGTAGGAACAATAACATATATTTAACAGAGCTTGGGAGTGAATATGGACGTAAGGTAAAGCCGATGCTACAAGAGATATATAAAATGGCAAGTGAGAAAATAGACTCCTCAAATTTTGATGTTTGCATAAACTATTTACACGATTTAGACAATGCCTTTAAAGATATATAGAGACAACATTATAAAGATATGTATACTTATCTTTATTACTACAACTCCTACATATTCGCAAACTACATACGTTCTACCTTTAGACTCTCTTTTTAAATTAGGAATAGAAAACAGTTTAAAAATACAAAATTCGAAGATAGATGTCGATATAGCAAACAACGATATAAATGATAAAAAGGGCTACCGTCTTCCCGATATAAACATAGGAGTAAATGGCGGATATATCGGAGAACCTACCATATTTCAACATGGGTTGTCCGACCCTAAACACTCCGATATGCCCTCATGGAATCAAAATTATAATGTAGGACTAAGCCAACCTTTATATCAAGGAGGAAGAATAAAAAACTCGATAGACAAAGCCTATCTTCAGAAGGAGATAGCAACGTTAAACGTAAAATCAAACCAAGCGGAGATAAAACTACTACTTATAAATCGCTATCTCGACCTTCTTAGGCTATTCAAGCAAGAAGAAGTTATAGAAAAGAGCATCGCTCAATCTAAAAGCCAACTCCACGACATCAAAGAAATGGCTAAAAATGGGATGATAACAAACAGCGATGTCCTTCGTAGTGAGTTACAACTTAGCAGTTATGAATTATCACTCTCAGAAACAAAAAACGACATCATAATAATATCACAAGAAATAGATATAGCGTTGGCGTTAAATGAAGATCTGATATTAATACCAGAAAGTTCTCTTTTAGACAAGACCTTCTTTATAATGTCATATGACAGATATATAGAAATGGCATATCGCAACTATCCAGAGCTTAAAATTTCTCAATCTTACGTTGCATTAGCAAAAAACAATATTAAATTGGTGAAGTCCGACTACCTACCCTCTTTTTCCTTAAAAGCAGGCAACACCTTATCAAGACCTATAACCTCTACATCCCCCGCCAAAGATCTTTATGCAAATAATTGGAATATATCGCTCTCTATATCTTATAATTTAGCATCCCTCTACCACAACAGATGGAAAGTCAACATTGCCAAACAAGTTGTCGATCAACAAAATATAGAGATGCAGAAGACCATGCAAAACATAAGAACAAACGTGAAAGCCTCGTTCATAAAACATAATGAGGCTTTAGAACGCATCAAGACACTTACTATTTCAGTAAAACAGGCAGAAGAGAATTATCGTATAGTACTTAATAAATATAAAAATCACATTGCCATATTAACCGATCTTTTAGATGCAAGCAGCCTTCAACTGGAGGCTGAGCTTCAACTAACAACAGCTAAAACAAATGCCGTTTATACATATTATCAACTTCTTTGTTCAAGTGGAAATTTATAAAATATGAAAGATACAACACAACAAAATACAAGTATGTCTAAGAGCAAATTTATGACTCTTCGCAAACAGCGTATTCGTAATATCATAATAAACACAATAAGTATAATATTAATACTTTTAGGTGTAATTTGGGTCATTCATCATTTTTGGAGATATACCGAATATGAGATAACAAACGACGCTGTGGTAGACCAATATATCGCTCCTGTAAATATAAGGGTACAAGGATATATAAAAACTGTGAATTTCACAGAACACCAAAAAGTAAAAGCCGGTGACACATTAATAATAATCGACAATAGCGAATATAGCATCAAGATGATAGACGCACAAGCCGCTTTAGAAGACGCACAGGCAAACGCTGATATGTTAAGCACAAACATATTAACATCAAAGAGCAATATTGAAGTGGCAGATGCTTCAATAAAAGAAGCAGAGATAAAATTATGGAAACTGGGAGAGGACGAAAAGAGATATAAAGATCTTCTAAATGAGAACTCCACTTCGCTACGTGAATACGAACAAGTGAAGACCGATTATGACGCTGCAAAAGCAAGGATCACCCTATTACAAAAACAAAAGAACTCATCACTCTTGCAAACCCAAGAAGTTATAAAAAAGACAAACAGCTTAAAGGCAATAATATCGAGACGTGAGTCCGACCTTGCAATGGCAAAATTAAACCTTAGTTATACTATTGTAAAAGCACCATATGATGGATATATAGGAAGACGCACCTTAGAAGAAGGGCAACTTGTTCAAGCAGGGCAGATTTTGACCTACATCATCCGTGATAATAAAAAGTGGATTACAGCGAACTATAAAGAGACACAAATATCAAATGTATTTATAGGACAAGAAGTTAACATAAAGGTAGATGCCTATAAAGGAAAAGTATTTAAAGGCGTGGTAACAGAAATTTCTGAAGCAACAGGCTCTAAATATTCACTTATTCCAACAGACAATTCGGCAGGCAATTTCGTAAAAATACAACAACGCATACCTGTAAGGATAGAGTTTACAGACCGAGAAGCCGATTTACGGAATTTACGTGCCGGGATGATGGTTGAGACAGAGGCAAAGTTAAAATAGATATATATGTCACAAAAAAAGGTTCCCTTTCGCAAATGGGTACCATCGTGGCTTCGAGCGGTGGTTGGCTTTTTGATCTTGGCTACTATAATGTTATTAAATGGCGCATATACAGGGAGCAGCATAGATTTAAGCAGCGCACTTGGGGTCATGAATGAAGATATAAACATGGCATACTACGTCGCTTCTGCCGGTATGGCAACAGCATACCCCCTCACATCGGTAATAAGACCTATTGTAACTACAAAAACAATATTGCTATGTGATCTCATTTTGCAAGTTATATTGAGCCTTATATGTGCAACGACACAAAGCATTGGGGTTATAATGGCATCCAGTTTCTTTATCGGCTTTCTAAAAGCATTTGTGCTTCTTGAGATGATTGTAATCTTAAAACCTGTATTTAGCAAGAGAAATATACGTTCCGAATTTTACGCTTACTTCTACCCTATGGTGTTTGGAATGGGACAAATATCATTGATTTTAACTGCCGAATTAGCATATAACTACAAATGGCAATATATGTATTACCTCGTAATGATAATGCTACTTCTATCTATTATCTTGGTGCTTATATGTTTTAGATATGGACATCGCCCAATAAATATCCCTTTTAAAGACATAGATAGAATTAGCATCTTTAGGATTTCGACAGCCCTCATTCTTATCGTATATGTATGCACCTATGGGAAAACAAGAGACTGGTTTGAATCCATAGATATTTTAATATGCACAATCGCTATTATCCCTTTTTTATGGCTCTTTATAAAAAGACAACTAACAATCAAAAAGCCATATGTCAACTTCTCTATAATAAGTAAAAAGGCAATAGTGGGATATATATTTATGGCTATCGTCATGATGCTCAGCTCAAGCACCTCCTTAGTATCATCATACACTAACTCTGTATTGAGGTTAGACAACATACACTCTAACATCATAAATTTAATGAATATACCCGGATTTATACTCGGAGCGATACTATGTTTCTGGTGGTTTAGGTTGCAAATATGGCGTTTTAGAGTTCTTGTATTTTGGGGTATGGCGTGTTTTGTATGTTACTACGCAATACTATATTTTGGAATTACGCCAGATGGAACATACGAATTTTTATATCTTCCTACTATGCTTAAAGGGATGGGTATGATGATACTTTTCATAGCCTTTGGGGTATATGCCGTTGAAGATATGGATCCAAAACTCATGATCTCAAATGCCTTTTTTTTAGTCAGCATAAGATCGTTAATATCTCCTGTTGTCGGGGCTTCTCTCTTTTCAAACTTATTATATCGTCTTCAACAAAAGAACATAATGATACTTGGCGATAATATAGATTTACAAAATCCCATCTCCTCCACTCGCTATAATGACGCTTTAGCAAGTGCCGCCAAGCAAGGTCTTTCAATGAGTGATGCACAACAAATGGCAATAAACGATCTATACGCAACAACAAACACACAAGCACTTATTCTATCTATAAAAGTCATCGTTGGGTATCTGCTTATATTCTCAATCATTGTTATGATTATCTCTCGCTTCACCCAATTCCATAAAACGATAAAAGTAAAAGTAGTCAAATCCGGCGACGACATGGCATAAAAAAGAGGTTGCCAATAAAGACAACCTCCTTCTAATGATATGTTAAGATTATTCTGTAACTAACGAAACTTCGTCTACAACTAAAGCACTACCCGGAGCACCCTTATATTTGTCTCCATCTTTACTTGCACTCATAATCAATGCTAATTTATACATTTTAGTTTCTGGAGTATAATCTTTTGTATATGCTATGTCAACAGTAAATTCTGTAAATTCTGTACACTGAGCAGGGTTAATTTTACCCACAGCAATGATACGAGGAGATTTATAGACATCAAGCCCTGTAAGGAAAGTCTTTTCATCATCTACTTCATAAATGACGACACTCACAGATGGCTCATCAACAGTTTTTGTAGCTGTCCAAACACCGTTAGCAAAATCGTAATATGTCGCTCCCGGAGTATATTTATACCAACCTTTCAATTTAAGAGGCTTAGCACCATCATATAACAGACCAAACTGAGTTGCATTTAAAGGTTCTGGAGACATTGCTGCACCATAGTCAAATACACCTGTATATATGTTACCTGCTGTTATCTTAGGAGCATTAATAAATCCGCCCACAAGTCCACCTTTAGTATCTAAGGTTATTATTTTGGCTGCTTTACCTACTTTACCTTCATCTATCGGAAAAACAGGATATTCACCATCATAAGGATAAAATTCACCTACGGACAAAGCTTTTATCAATGCAACTGCTGCGTTAGGGGTTTGCCATCCATCAGGAGTCGTATATGCTGTACTTGGAGGATCTACCGTTCCTACTGTCCAATTTGTGAAATCATATGTTTTTTGATTTACAAAAGTTAGAGGGTTTCTTGTTATGCTATAATTTTTTGTTATTTTGCCGTCTGCCGAAGTAACAGTATACCATTGAGTAGTCTGCGTAAAATCAAACTTATCAGCAGATGTAGGCTTGTAGGTCGCACCTTCAGGAAGTTTAATGATAACTTTTAGATTTGCAAAGTCAGCATCTGCATATTTAGCATTAACAGAGAATGTAATATTTCCATCAGCTTCAAATTTTTGATTTATTATGTTA
>JAVVUK010000061.1:7717-9620 GCA_036653215.1 Rikenellaceae bacterium | reverse complement strand
CATAGTAAATGGAACGGACAACACAGGGAGAAACACCTTTTTGAGCGTCTACGACACAAATAGCAAAGATGGCGAAGAAGCCAAATTTTTCTATACCCCATGGGATTTAGACGCTACCTTTGGCACAGACTGGTTATATAAAGAGGTGAGTAGTGATCTTTTCTTAGGTCTTAAAGATGTGTCCGTTCCAAGTGAGAAGACTTATGCCAACTATATGTTAATGAAAATAGCGAAATATGACATCGCCGACTTTGGCACTAAGATAAAAAGCCGTTGGACAGAGTTGCGTACCGATAAAGCCAGCGATAAGAATATCATAAAACGTTTTGATTATTATTATGACATACTAAACACATCTGGAGCTTACGCACGTGAGAAAAAACGTTGGGGTAACTATTATGAAGAGGTATTTGGCGTTAGCTACGACCCACAACGTGAGATAGAATATGTAAAAGCATGGGTACCTCGACATTTGAGTTATATAGATAGCTACATAAAAAATTGGGATGCCAACGCCTCAAAGATTGTAATTAGGTAACATATTACTCGAAACAGACGCTCACGGCAGGCATATCATCGGAGCGATATAGGGTAAAGGTTAACCCTTCGGCAGAACGACATACCTTATATTGTTCTCCCCACACTAACTCGTGATGATAAACCACATCGAAACGTTTTAGCTTTAAACTACTCATCTCCTCTTGAGAAAAAGCATCTAAGGCGTGCTCAACAGACTTAAGACTATACATATGTCTATTTGTATCTATGTCAGCATAGACTACCTCCTTTTGGCATATGAATATGTCGTTACATGGTCTTACTCGTTTAGGACGACCTATCGGACTCACCCCAGCACGTGCACTTGACTCCAAATCCAACTTCGCAAAATCTGTCACGGCACGTTTTGCCATGTCGATAACTGTCCAATATGATGTTCCTCCGCCTATTACATTATTGTCTTTATCATAAACTATAAAATGACGAAACACGATAGAGTGGATACGCTTCTCCATCCATGTCTCAACAAATATATCATCCAAGAAATGAGGCATCTTATCCATCTTAACACTAAGGGCTGTCAAAACCCATGACACATTAGTGCTGTGTAACTTATCGACACCAAAACCTACATCTTGAGCATGAATACAAGCACAATGGATCAAGATATCACCCATTGCAGAGAGACGACAACGTCCCTTATTATCTACTTGGCTCATCATAATGCTGAAGCCATATCTTCCTAATAATTCCATATCATAAGTTGTTTCATAAAAGAAACCATCTACAAATATACAAAACAAATGCAAATTTTGGAACAGAATAATCCAAAATTTGCATTTGTAACAATAACTTAAATACTGTTTTTAATTATATGGAAGTATAGCTCCACTAAATACTACTTCCGAAGTAAATGGAGAAGAGAGCGTCAACCCAGAAGCCATGCCTGTGTCCGTAACATTAAACATCATATAATATGTAGTCATCGTCCAAGGATTTACGACCTTGATATGAACATACCAACCTTTATTTTCAGGATTGGTGGTTATACTATATGTATAATTTGTTGTTGTGAAGTCTAACGTTCTTGTCAAAGTTGGAAGACCGGTAGAAGAGGCAACTCCATATACAGGTAAAAGCACCGTTACCCTACCCGGCAACACCCATACACCATAAGTAGATGTCAAATTAATGTTCTGCATATCGACAGTGCCTGTTGAGACAAGTTCGTCTGCCGTATACACAAAGTTACGTGAAGCAAGGATCCCTTGTGTTGTAGCGGTTTCCATTTTTAGTTCTTGAGCTCTCTTCTGTTTACGTACTTGTCCTTTAGATTCTTGAGCCATAACTTGTTGTCCTAAAGCCATGAGGCACAACATTAAGATTGTAATTTTTTTCATTATTC
>JAVVUK010000061.1:0-7707 GCA_036653215.1 Rikenellaceae bacterium | reverse complement strand
TACATGATTATCCCAGTTAAGTGTTTTACTTGAAATTTTACACTCATTGTGCCGATAATAAAAAAAAAGAGGTATTACCCTCTTTTTTTTATTTTACAAGTTAATAGCTATTTTTACTACTATTGTAAAGACTTAAATATTAGCATCTTACTTTTTAGTTACAACAGCATTAACCTTTTTTATGAAACTATCAATATCGTCTCCGCCGACAACAGTACCTAAAACTTTACCAGTACCATTAAGAATAAGGAATGTAGGATAAGCATTAACGCCATACTTCTTTGCAATAGCAGGACCTTCACCTTTTTCCATATCTATGGCAATAGATACAAATTTGCTATTAAAATATTTGCCGGCAGCCTCTTTCTTAAATTCTACATTAGACATTTGTTTGCAAGGACCACACCACACAGCAAAACAATCTACAAAGACAAGCTTCTTCTCAGAAGCAGCTTTTGTAATGGCTTGTTGAAGAGTTCCTTGTTGCCATTTGACACCTTTTTCTTGAGCAGAAACAGCTCCCGTAGCTATTATCATAGCCATCATAAATAATAATACTTTTTTCATCTTTTTATTTTATTTGTTCATTTCTTGTTTTGTACTTAGCAATCCACATGCCGCATCTATATCTTGACCACGAGAAGAGCGTATTGTTGTAATAACGCCTTTTCTTGTAAGATAATCTCTAAAATCTTCCATCCTCTCTCGTGAAGAGGGACGCAACTCGCTATCTGGAATTTCATGAAAAGGAATAAGATTTACACGACAATGGTTTATTCCTCGCAACAAATTACAGATTCTTTCCGCATCGGCAGCCGAATCGTTTAGACCCGAAAACATTATATATCCGAAACTTATACGACGTTGATGAGTAAAATCGTATCCGCTGACAAGATCTATAACCTCTTCTATGCTATATTTATTTTCTATCGGCATTATCTCACCACGCTTTTGCGCCGATGAGCCATGAAGACTTATTGTAAGATGAGCTTTACTCTCGTCTAAATAGCGATGAAGAGCAGGTATAACACCAATCGTAGACAACGTTATTCTTGTGGGACTCCACGCATATCCCCATGGTGCAGTTAGTATCTCTATGCTTTTAAGCACGTTATCAACATTGTCTAAAGGCTCACCCATACCCATATAAACAACGTTTGTGAGTTTATCGCTCTCTTCTATGTTGCGTATCTGATTTAATATCTCGCCTGTTGAAAGGTTGCCTTTAAACCCTTGTCTTCCAGTCATACAAAAGCTACACATCATTTTACACCCCACTTGAGAAGAGACACAAAGCGTAGCCCTTTCTTTATCTGGGATATATGCAGATTCTATTGCGCCCCCATTTAACGTAGGAAAAAGATATTTTCGTGTGCCATCTACCGAGCTATCCACAGAACTGAAAATGATAGAGCCAACCTCATAATCCACACATAAGACATCCCTAAAACTCTGAGATAGATTTGTCATTTGAGATATTTCACGCACTTCTTTATTGTAAAGCCAGCCTGCTATCTGCCTTGCTACAAACGGCTTAGCTCCCAAAGAAACCACTAATTTATTGAGCTCTGGAAGTGTCATTCCATAGAGCCATTTCTTTTGATTTATTGCTTCCATAAGTCAAAGATAGTGATTTTATTTACAGAAAAAATATTTTACAAACCACATAAATATAATACACTGTTAATATGATAGTTAGACGCAAAATTTTATGATAAAAAAATATTTTAAAATTATTTTCATCTATTTCTTTTTTTATTTGAATATTTTTTTCCACTTTTGTAGTCAACAAATTGTTTTTACGACGAATAATATATTAAACATAATATGGAACTAAAGAAATCTCCTAAAGCAGACTTAGAAGGCAAAAAGCAAATTTTTGTAGAAATAGGTCTAGTAGTATCTCTACTTCTAACGGTTGGTATGTTCTACCTTAACCAAAGTGAGGTAAAATTTGAAGATGTTTCTGTTGCGGCTACCGTCACAGAACAACAAGTTACAGAAATAACTCGTCCTGACGAACCACCAAAACCTGAGATGGCGAAAGTTGCTGCTCCGGTAGTATCAGACATCATATCTGTCGTTGACAACTCGGTTACCATATCCGACAACTTAGATATGTTCTCTCAGGATGTTAATGAGTTTACAATGATCGACATTGCGCCTATCGCAGAGACACACGAAGAAGTAATTGAAGAAGATGTCGTTGTATTCCGTTCTGAAAAGATGCCTACATTCCAAGGCGGTGATACTGCAGAGTTCACAAAATGGGTTCAAGCAAATGTGAAATACCCTGCTGTTGCTGAAGAAAACAACATCACTGGTAACGTAATCATAAAATTCGTAATCGACAAGACTGGTGCCATGAGAGATATCCAAGTGTTATCTTCTCCAGACCGTTCTTTATCTGACGAGGTTATGCGTGTCATGAAAAGCGCACCAAAATGGTCTCCAGGAGAACAACGTGGAAAGCCAGTTAGTGTATTTAGCACAATTCGTATTATCTTTACTTTATAAGATAGCACAAATATTGTATTGACACATTTTATCTACCATCTTATAATGACGATAAAAAGTGTTCAGCACTAAAAAATAAATGAAGCTCTTTGTGTGTCGTATGATATACAAAGAGCTTTTTAAATATTAAGACCTATGTCAAATACAAAAGAGTCTACAACAATAGAGGTAAGCGAGAAATGTGTTCTTGTAAGCATCATAAGAGACAAAAGCCAAGAAGAGAGAGTTACTGAATATTTAGATGAACTTGAGTTTCTTGCCGAAACCGCCGGCATAGAGAGCGTGGGACGCATAACGCAACGATTGGCAAATCCAGATAAGCGTACCTATGTAGGCGAGGGGAAACTACAAGAGATTGTCGCTTTTGTAGAGGAAAATGGCATTGGAGTAGTTATTTTTGACGATGAACTTTCTCCTTCACAACTACGCAACATAGAAGAAATTCTTGAGATAAAAATATTAGATCGAACAAACCTTATTCTTGATATCTTTGTTCAAAGAGCAACCACAGCTTATGCTAAGACACAAGTACAACTTGCTCGTCTTCAATATATATTACCACGTCTTACCGGAATGTGGACTCACCTTGAACGTCAAAGAGGCGGGACAGGCACACGTGGAGGATCGGGAGAACGTGAAATAGAGACCGACCGTCGTGTAGTTAGAGAGAAGATAACACGTCTCAAAGAAGAACTCACGAAGATCGATAAGCAAATGGCTACACAGAGGGGAAACCGTCAAGGCATGATACGTGTTGCTTTGGTAGGATATACCAATGTTGGAAAATCTACGATCATGAATCTCATAAGCAAAAGCGATGTTTTTGCCGAGAATAAACTATTTGCAACCCTTGACACCACAGTCCGTAAGGTTGTAATTGAAAACATACCATTTTTACTTTCTGATACAGTAGGATTTATCCGTAAGCTACCTCACCAACTTGTAGAATCGTTTAAGTCGACCCTCGATGAAGTACGTGAAGCAGACCTATTATTACACGTTGTAGACATCTCGCACGCTGATTTTGAGGATCAATTTAACGTGGTAAACAAGACCCTGCAAGAGATTGGTGCAGGAGATAAACCCGTCTTTGTTCTCTTTAACAAGATAGATGCCTACTCTTTTGAGGAAAAGGATACTTACGACCTTACTCCTTCTACAAAAGAAAACATATCTTTGGAAGAGCTTCAAAAAACATGGATCGCCAAAGTAGAGAGTCCCTCGATATTTATATCGGCAAAGGAGAAGACAAATCTTGAAAAGTTGCGTAAAGACCTATACGGCATGATCTACGAATTACATTGCGGACGCTATCCGTTTAACAATTTTCTATACTAATGAGAACATATAAAGAGGAAAAACAACATCAAATAGATTGCAGATATATACGTATGGCACAAATATGGTCGGAAAATTCATATTGCCAACGTAGGAAAGTGGGTGCTTTGATTGTAAAAGACCAGATGATTATCTCAGACGGATATAATGGAACGCCAAAAGGATTTGAGAATATTTGCGAGGAGGATGCTGCTGCCGGAGATATAGGCAAAACAAAAGCATATGTGCTTCATGCGGAGGCAAATGCCATTACCAAAGTCGCAAAATCGAACAATAACAGTCTTGGAGCTACTTTATATATAACGACTTCTCCATGTATGGAATGTTCAAAACTAATAATACAAGCAGGGATAACACGTGTTGTATATATGGATGAGTATCGTGATCAGTCTGGTCTCGAAATACTACGCCGTGCAGGCATTGAACTCTGCCAAATAGACTTATAATAATACTTATTAATTTTGAGAAACCGGGAAATTATAAGTATCTTTCGAAAATTTTATATTCAACAAAGAAATAATCACAAGATAATACAACGTTAATATATGACAAATAAAGGTATGCTAAATCTCCTAAAAGAGCCATTTAGCAAAAACTGGGAAGAGCTTGCTCTTCAAGATTTCAACACCGACATATCATATAAATACAAAGATTTTGCAGCAAAAATAGAGGAACTTCACATAATCTTCAAAGCCGCAGGCATTGAAAGAGGAGATCGGATTGCTCTTATAGGACGTAACACCAGCCATTGGGCAATATCTTTTATGTCTATTATAAGTTATGGTGCGGTAGTGGTTCCTATATTAGATGAGTTTAATCCTCGAGATGTCGTTCATATCCTTAATCACTCTAAAGCTAAACTGTTTCTTTGTGATGAGTCCATGTGGAGCAACTACCAAACACGTGATTTCGAAACAGTAGTTACCGTAATCTCAACCACCAAATTTGCCCTTTTATATAACGACACCGAGAACGATATTAAAAGTACTATAAAAGGCATGGAAAAGCTGATGAAGGAGAAATTTCCTAACGGCTTGACATACGAAAAAATGGAATGGGTCGACATCGAGCAAGACGATTTAACCATAATAAATTATACTTCGGGCACTACATCCTTGACAAAAGGAGTTATGCTAACGGCAAGGAACCTCGCCACAAACATAGAATTTGGAATTAAGACCTATACAAAAATAGGTCATCCCTCACAAAGGGCTTTATGTGTACTTCCTCTTGCCCACGTCTATGGGCTCATGTTCGGATACCTTCTACAAATAGCATTTGGGACATCTATCACTTTTCTCGGCAAATTGCCAAGTCCTAAAATATTGCTCGATGCTTGTGCTTCTGTAAAACCGACAATGCTACTCTTCGTCCCTTTAATATTTGAAAAGATATATAAATTCAACATCGCTCCTAAAATTAACAAAGGTATAGTAGGAAAGTTACGTCTCATCCCCTTTGTCAACGATTTGATATGCCGTAAAGCAGGGAAAACTCTTTATGATCTGTTTGGTGGTGAGTTATATGAGGTAATCGTAGGCGGTGCCGCCATAAATCCTGAGGTAGAGAAGTTCCTTATAAAAGCAAAATTCCCATTTACCGTTGGTTATGGAATGACGGAATGTGCTCCTTTAATATCATATATTCCAAATACAGCGTTCAAGCCACAATCGGTAGGTAAGGCTTTAGATAACGGAATGGAAATTCGCATAGACAAAGAGCAGGAGAGTGATCCAAGCGGTGAGATACAAGTTAGAGGCGATCAAGTGATGATGGGGTATTATGGCGATGAAGAGGCTACAAAAAGCACATTTACAGATGATGGATGGCTCAAAACAGGAGATCTTGGATGTATAGACAAAGACGGATACATATATATTAAAGGACGTAGCAAGACCATGCTACTTGGACCAAGCGGTGAAAACATATACCCCGAAGCAATAGAGTCCAAGCTCAACAATATGCCTTTTATTGCCGAAAGCATAGTCATGCAAAACAAGCAACATAAGCTCATTGCCTTTGTATACCCGGACTATCCTATGATTGAGAAAGCTAAAATATCGTTAAGCAGGCTCAACCGTCTCATGGCAAATAATCGTCGTACGCTTAATGAAATTACAGCCAAATATGAAAATATACAACGTATAATTGTCGTTGAAGAGCCTTTTGCCAAGACACCTAAGAACACGCCTAAGAGATATGGGTTAGAGTATCTCATAGAGAAATACGATGCCGAAAAAGATTAATTAAAAAGAAGCCTTGTTTTTACTCAAGGCTTCTTTCAAATAGAAAACAGACTTCTAAATATATGAAAAACCTTTTTTTAACGCTTTTCGTGTCTTTCATGACACTCACATCTTTTGCCAAACAGGAGAACCTATGGTTGCGATATACCGCCATCTCACCTGACGGAGCCAAAATCGCCTTTACATACAAAGGGGACATCTTTGTCGTCCCAACAAATGGCGGAGACGCATTACAACTTACCACAAACGCCGCCTACGAAACACGTCCAGTATGGTCAAACGACTCTCAAACAATAGCTTACATGAGCGACCGTGAGGGTGGCTTCGACATATTTACCGTGCCAAGCAAAGGGGGAAAATCACAACGCATAACTTTCAACTCTGCTCGTGAAACTCCATTTGCATTTACTCCAGACGATAAAAACGTAATTTTTGGAGCTTATATCCAAAAGCCTGCCCAGAACAGCTCGTATCCTTCAGGTGGTGAGGTATATATGGTTGGAACGAATGGTGGACGTCCTATTCAGATAATGGATAATTATGGAGGTGAAATTTCTATTTCAAAAGATGGAGGGACACTACTTTACGAAACAAAAAATCAAGATAACACCTTTCGTAAGCACCACACGTCGTCTGCCTCACGTGACATATATTCATACAACATAAAAGATAAAACTAACACCTTACTATTTGATTATAAGGGTGAAGATACCGATCCTACTTATAATTTCGACAATAGTAAAATCTTTTTCCTTAGCGAGCGTAATGGATCTAACAATATATTTGCAGCAGCTACATCTACCCCTAAAGATGTAAGGCAAATCTCTTCTTTCACCAAACACCCAGTTCGTAATTTAAGCATCTCAAAGGACGATATGCTTTGTTATAACTATAATGGTGAGATATATACACAAAAAGAGGGAGCCGAACCAACAAAAGTTATTGTTAACATAAACGCCGATCAGAGCGAAACTTTAGAGCATATACGTGAAAATAGTGGCGGACATGATGCATCAATATCGCAAGATGGGAAACAAGTAGCTTTTGTATTTCGAGGCAACATTTTCGTCACAACAACAGACTATGAGACGACACGACAAATAACAGATACCGCCGATGGAGAAGCATCTCCTCAATTTTCACCAGACGGAAGATCTCTTTTTTACAGCAGTGAGCGTGGTGCTTTGAACAACATATATAAAGCATCTATCGTGCGTGACCAAGAGGTGAATTTTGCAAATGCTACTTTAATAAAAGAAGAAAAGATATTTGCTGACGACTCTTCAGAACGCACCCTTCCAAAGATATCACCAGATGGCAAGAAATTATCTTTTATCCTTAACAGAAAAGAGCTATGGATAAGTGATTTAGACGGCAAAAATGCTCGTCAAATAACAGATGGTAAGACGCATCCCGACTTTGAAGGATGGTTTACATATAGCTGGTCTCCAGATAGCAAATGGTTTGCAATAGAACATTGTCCATATCTACACAACCCATATAGCGACGTGGCAATAGTGAATATCGACACAAAGGAAATTGTAAGCATCACCGAAAGCGGCTATTTCTACTATTCTCCTCGTTGGGTGATGGGAGGAAATGCTAT
>JAVVUK010000060.1:0-10174 GCA_036653215.1 Rikenellaceae bacterium | reverse complement strand
CGCGACCCCGACCTTGGCAAGGTCGTGCTCTACCAACTGAGCTATTTTCGCATTAAGTGTAGAACTAAAATATCATGTTATGCTATCCTTGCCAAGTTCGTGATTTTCTCTTTTCCCTTCGGGGGTCAAGGTCGTGCCTACCAACTGAGCTATTTTCGCATTAAGTGTAGAACTAAAATATCATGTTATGCTATCCTTGCCAAGTTCGTGATTTTCTCTTTTCCCTTCGGGGGTCAAGGTCGTGCCTACCAACTGAGCTATTTTCGCATTAAGTGTAGAACTAAAATAAAGTACCATACCTAACCAAAAAGAACGGCTCTATCTATCCTTTTTCGTGATGCAAATATAAAGACAATTTTTGAAACTACAAAAGAAAATTGAGAAAAAGTGATTTTATTTTATTTTGCAGGCTCTTAGGACATGACAAGGGTTACCCACAGCCACTACATTTGATGGGATATCGTGCGTCACAACAGAACCGGCACCAATGATGCTATTCTCGCCAATTGTAACACCAGGAGTGATAACGACACAACCTCCAATCCATACATTATTGCCAATAGTGATGGGTAGAGAGTATTCTTTACCCGCAATTCTGTCTTCTATATTTTCGGGGTGTCCAACTGTATATATATCTACATTGGGACCTATCAATACATTATCACCTATGCGAACCTCTCCACCGTCGAGTATCGTCACGCCAACGTTAGCCTGAAAATTTTCTCCTATGTGGATGTTATATCCAAAGTCGCAGTAAAAAGGCTGATTTATAAAAAACGTTTTCCCTATTGAACCTAATAACTCTCTGATTATAGCCTCTCGCTCCTCTATTTTATGAGGGTGCAAGTGGTTATATTCAAACAATAACTCTTTTGCTCGCATAAACTTAACACGTAATTCCTCTGTAAGGGCATCAAAAAGCTCAATGGTTGATGTTTTGTCTTTTTCTGACATAAATATATGTATTAAAAAAGGGGCTCTAAGAAAGCCCCTTTATCGTCTATATGTAGGCGTAGATTAAGCAATAGAACCGTTGATCATAAATACAGCAGCAACACCCAAGATAGCATAAAGCTCTGGGAATACACAAAGGATAAGAGTACTTGTGAAAAGGTCGTTACCATTACCAATACCTGTTATACCGTTAGCACAAAGTTGTCCTTGACGAATAGCAGAAAATAGAGCTACTAAACCAAGAGCAAGACTCCCACCAAGTACGGCAGTAGCTTGTAAGTTTGTAATAGCATCTGTAAGAAGACCTGAGAAGATGTAGTAGCCCACAAAACCGTAAAGACCTTGTGTCCCTGCCATCGCTGAAAGAACAAGATAGTTACCGAATGCACCCGGATTTTTCTTCATAGCACCAACTGATGCGTTACCAGCGATTGTTACGCCATAAGAACTCCCAACACCTGATAAGATAAGCATTAATGCTATACCTGTGTAAGCCAATAAGATAGGACTCATAATTTTAAGTTTTTTTAGTTGTTATTATTTTTATTTTATTTATTTCTTTGTTCTTCCTGAAAATGGAGTGTAAGCACGTCCGCCGCCCTCAAAACCAACATTTTTATAAAACTCGACAAATGTCAAACGTAGAGGGTGTACAAATGATCCTATGACAGCCATGAACAAGTTTATACCGTGTCCTATAAGCAAGATCATAGCCATGATTAGGTATTTCACCACAGGAACATCTCCGCTCATTCCAACGGCAAGGTCATTAAAGATACCTGCAATAACACCGCCAGACAGCCCTAAGGCAAATAGACGTATGTAAGAAAGCACATCACCAAGAAGCCCTGTGACATTGTTGTATAATCCATAAATGCCAAGTCCAAGATTTGACAAGATGCCTTTATCGGGATTTGTAAATAGGATCGTTAGAGCAAGGGTGACACTTATTATTATCTTGAAAGGTAACGACTCCATAGTAAATGAGTTTATACCTGCCATAGGGAGTAATAAGGCTGCACATAAAGTTAAGATTGTGGCTCCCCACCCGATATGTGAAAGTCCATATTTTAGTCCTGAACGTCTGATGTTAAAGATTGATCGTAGAGTTATGGCATATAGTATTTGGATAACACCTACCGCAAGAGCAAAGGTGAACATACTATTTTGCTTAATAAACAGATCTTTCACAGGAGCAAAAAACTGATATTCAGCAAGGCTCATTCCAAAAAAAGCACCTGTAAGACAACCCATTATCATTGCTGATATTGAACATAGGAACACAAGTCCTACAACGGGGCGTGCAGAGGGCGATTTATATTTGAAAAATCCCACAATGGATAAGGCTAATATTAGAAGTCCATATCCCAAGTCGCATAGGCATACGCCAACAAAGAAGACAAAGAAAGGAGCTGAATATGCTGTAATGTCAGGTTCGTGGTAGTTAGGAAGAGAATATAACCTTGTGATAAGCTCGTTTGTACGAGAAAACCAATTATTCTTAAGTAAGATAGGTGGGTTGTCCTCTAAAGTAGGGGTATCCTTAAATGAGATTGTCTCATTGTCACTTTCGATATACTTGTCAATAGCCTCACACTTTTCTACTGGAGCCCATCCTTCGATTATGATTACAGACCCCTCAGCAGCGGTGGCATTGCCTTGTTTAACACGTAGATAATGAACCTCTTTTGCCGCAACAGCCTGCTCATCCTCAACAATTTTAATATCTGTGGCTAACGATTGTAGGGTTGTAAGAAGAGTTCTCTTTTCAGCAAGGAGATTGTCGAATTTTGTTTTAAGATCGAAATAGCTCATCGCCGGTTCTCGTGTCTCAAGTCCGAAATTCGGATGTTGAATTTGAGGAGCGTTAGTGTCCACAACAAGGACAAAGAATATGCTACCTCTACTTCTGTTTATCACATATAGAGGATATTCATCTTCCCACTCTTCCTTATATTGCTTTTCTCCGAAGATGAAGTATTTTAAGGTTAAGCCTTGTTGTTTAAGTAGTTCTATCTTCTCTTTAGAAAAATCGCCCCATGGCTCAGTCTCAGAAAGATCCTTTTCTAATTTTATAATTTCTAAAGCAATCTCGTCTAATCTCTCTTTTGTGTTGGTGACACATTCAAGAAACCCTTCGACATCTTTAATTTTATTATCCACCACCTCAAGGTCATGTGGGAAAGAGGCGTTTTTGAGCGTTTCGTATATTGTCTTTAGTCGAGATACATATTGAAGAGCATCATTCTCCTGTTCAGAAGGCTCATATTTGTTGATTGTTATATCAATAACCCCTAAGCCGCCTAAGTTTTCTAAAAGCTTTTCTTGTTGACTATGATGCAAAAGAAAAGTGTATTTTGTCATTGGTACTATCATACTGCATCCTCCTCTTTTTGTTGTCTACTTTTAACGATTTTCTGAGAAGCCTTAGAAAGGTTATCTTCATCTTCCATATATCGTTTTATCTTTCTTATAGCTTCTGTATATCCGGGTATCTGCACCTTTTCGTAAAGATTAACCTTTTGAGTTGTCTTTTTACGAGCGACATCTAAGATAGAAACTCTATAAGAGCCTAACTCACTTCTAAGACCTATCTCAGCAAATTCTTTAAGCATTTTCACGCCATCGGAAATCCAAATGGGACTGCTGAAAAGATTATACTCTTTTTGTTTAAACTTTATCTCCTTTATTATAGGTAACATAACACCCGCAATCTTAGAATGTCCAAGTTCTATATCCTCAACGCTAAGCAACTCGCTGTCAAACTCTCCCCATAGAGCAACCATATAGTCGTATTGAGAGCGTAACTCTTCCATACGGACGATATATCGTTCCTGCTCATCTTTCGCTTTTTTAACCTCTAAACGAAGGGCAGACTCTTTGCTTTTTATGGTCGGCAGAGCACGTGTACGTACTTTACGCTGCTTCTCCATGTCGTTAAGAGACGTTTTGTTATATTGAAATTTTATAGCCATAATAGCTTAGTTTTTAGGCCAATATTTCTCTACAAGCTCATTTTTAAGAGCAACCTCTGCTTTTGAGAAATATTTTGCAAATAGTGCCCATGCGGTATCCAACATCTTTGTAACGTCGATATTAATGTCTATCGCAAGTAGTTCGTTAGAGTAATCTTTAGCAAACTTCAAGGTACGAGCATCATAGTCTGTAAGGTCAAATCCATTTTCAAGTTTTGTCTTTGCATTTGCAGCATCGGCATATAGACGTATCGCTGCATTCATAACTTGAGGGTGGTCTTCACGTGTCTTCTTACCAATAACAAGTTGTTTAAGACGTGAAAGGCTTCGGAATGGGTCTATGATGACTTTCCCTGTGTCACTATCGTTACGTAAGAAAAGCTGCCCCTCAGTGATGTAACCTGTATTATCGGGAACGGCGTGTGTTATATCTCCGTTGTTCAGCGTGGTAACGGCAATGATAGTTATAGAACCACCATTTGGAAGTTGCACCGCTTTTTCATATATCTTAGCAAGGTCTGAATATAGAGAACCCGGCATAGAGTCTTTAGATGGAATTTGGTCCATACGGTTAGACACAATAGCAAGAGCATCGGCATATAGGGTCATGTCGGTAAGGAGCACCAACACTTTCTCTCCTTTGTCCACCGCAAAATATTCGGCCGCTGTAAGTGTCATATCGGGGATCAAAAGACGTTCCACAGGAGGGTTCTCCGTTGTGTTAACGAAAAACACTATACGGTCTGAAGCTCCGGCATTGTCGAATACATTTTTAAAATATAGGAAGTCATCGTTTGAGATGCCCATGCCTCCCAAGATGATACGGTCGGCTTTTGCACGTAGAGCAACCTCCGCCATAACTTGGTTGTAAGGTTGGTCTGAGTCGGCAAAAAACGGTATTTTCTGTCCCGAAACAAGAGCGTTGTTAAGGTCTATACCTGCAATGCCTGTTGGTATAAATTCGGATGGCTGAATACGCTTATATGGATTTACCGTAGGTCCTCCAATTTGACGTTCCTCACCGCCAATCTCTTTATTTCCATATATAGGTTCTCCAAAAGCATTGAAGATACGTCCTGTAAGTTGCTCACCAACTTTTAATGTTGGGGGCGCACCTTGAAATATAACCTCTGCATTTGTAGCTATACCTTCAGTTCCTGAGAAGACCTGAAGGGTTATGTTTTCTCCGTCAATCTTTACCACCTGAGCAAGGTTACCACCTACTGTGGCTAACTCCTCATTGCCAACACCTACTGCCTTAACCGTAATTGTGGCTTTTGTGATGTTATCTATTTTTGTATATACTCTCTGAAAAGGTTTAGTCTCCATTTTGTAGTTTTTTAGTTACGTTGAGCAGCAATTAGTGCGTCTACCGCTGCTTTATTTTGGTTAAACTTGTCGCTCTCAAATTCTGAATAGTTCATCTGACGTATTCCATTGATGACTTCTTTATAGAATAGTGAACAAGTCTCAAACCCTTTATGTTTAAAGTCAGAGTGACAAATATTCATTATGTAGTTGAACATAAAGTGTTGACGTTCAGTAGAGCAGTTTGAGTCCGTAGAGTCAAAAGAGTCTTGTTGAAGGAACGCAAAGTCAATAAGTTCAGACTTCCAATATTTATCGTGGTATTCTACAGGCACAGAGTCGTCACCAAGTATGTTGATCTGTTCGTAAGCCTCTTTCCCTCTTAATATTATTGTTTTTGCATCTACCACATTTTTAACCCATCCTTTTTCACGACTCTCCTCAAGATATTTCTCTATCTCTGGATATTCAAGATATTTAGAATAGCTTTCGATAGGGTCTATTGCAGGATAACGTTTGCTGTCTGCTCTTTGTTGAGATAAGGCATAGAAGCAACGAGCACTCTTCTTTGTAGATTCAGTAACGGGCTCTTTCAAGTTACCACCAGCAGGAGACACTGTTCCTAAGAATGTCACAGAGCCTGTCTGTCCGTTATTTAAAACCACAACCCCAGCACGTGAGTAGTAGTTAGATATGATTGCCGGAAGGTCCATAGGGAAAGCGTCTGGTCCGGGAAGTTCCTCAAGACGGTTCGACATCTCACGTAATGCTTGTGCCCAACGTGAAGTAGAGTCTGCAAGGATAAGAACCTTAAGTCCCATAGCACGGTAATATTCGCCGATTGTCATACCTGTATATACAGATGCTTCACGAGCGGCAACGGGCATATTCGAGGTGTTACATATAATTGTAGTACGCTCAATAAGTTTACGTCCTGTATGAGGGTCGTCAAGGTGAGGATATTCGGCAAATATCTCAACAACCTCATTAGCACGCTCACCGCAGGCGATCATGATTATGATGTCGGCCTCAGCCTGTTTAGAAATAGCGTGTTGAAGTACTGTTTTCCCAGCACCAAAGGGACCAGGTATAAACCCTGTACCACCCTCAGCAATAGGGTTAAACGTGTCAATGGCACGCATACCTGTTTCCATAACTCTATAAGGACGTGGCTTCTCACGGTATGCTCCGATAGCCTCTTTCACTGCCCATCGTTGAACCATAGTTACGTTGTGGTCAGCTCCCTCTTTGTCTGTTATAACAGCAATAGTGTCGTTAACTTTGTGTATTCCTTTTGCGACAATAGATTTTACGGTATATGTCTCTTTCATAACGAAAGGGACCATTATTTTGTGGGCTATAAACTTCTCAGGGACACTGCCAAGCCAGTCGCCAGCAGTTACCACGTCACCAACTTTGGCAAGAGGCGTAAATTCCCAATCGGCATCAAAATTTATTGCAGGGGTAACAACGCCTCGTTCCAAGAATAGTGTTGTTAAGTTTGCAAGGTCGTTTTGAAGACCGTCATAGATCTGTGATAAAACACCCGGAGCAAGGACTACCTCAAGGAGGTGGTCTTCAAACTCCACTTTCATTCCTGCTTTCAACCCACGTGTACTTTCAAACACCTGAATGTAAGCCGCATCACCAATGACCTTAATAACTTCAGCCATTAACTTGACCTCATCAAGAATGATATAACATATCTCATTTTGAGAGACCGGTCCGTCTACCATGACAGTTACAAGGTTGGACGTGATACCTTTTATATGTCCTGTTGTTTTCATCTATATAGTTTTATTTTTATTCTTCTATTGGTAATTGCTTTTTCGAGGTAAGCTCACCCACAATCTTATCAAACATCTCACGACCAAAGGCATCATCAAGCACTAACCATCTGTTTATCATACAGAGCTTCATGTAATAGCCTAAGATAAAGTTTATTGTGAAGTAGTCCTTTACATTTAACTCATCTATGATACGCCAACGCAAAAGATCGAGGTCTTTCTCTTTCTTTAACATATCTGTTTGTTCGGTTATCGTTAAGACGCTATCGACAAAGTCGACCTCTCCTTTAAGACCAAAGTCACTTGCCGAACTTGTACATAAGCCATCTACGACACCTCCCTTTCCGATTACCACTTTTGAAATATCGACTCCGTTACGACGAGCCTCAATGGCAGCACATATATTTTTTATTGTGCGGTCACTCTCTCCCCACTCTCTTATAAAGCGGTTTTTTGAGGCTTCCATCTCTTTGTAATATTCGGTAAGAAGCACAGAAGCTATATCTTCTTTCTTCTCTTTTGGATTTTTGGGATCTTCGAGAAAAGAAATGCTTTTTTTGATGAATTTAAATAGGCAGATAGGGTTAGGAATATCGTTTCCATCCTCATCCTTCGTATTTATGCTTTTATGTGATTTTAAAGCTTCTGAGATTGTGGCTACCTCTTCTTTTGAATACGAGGCAAGAGCGTTGAAACGATTGTCTCTACCATCAAGAGCCATGAGTATATTTTCGAGGTCGAAATATGCTGTCATGAGAGATAGCAAAGCAGCATCAGATTTCCTAACAGTGCGCAATATCTCGTCTTTTACAGATGAGATATTAAGGTTTTTATTGTCGCCCTCTAACTGATATTCTATTAAGCTCGCTACAAGGCAATAGTATCCAACGTTTATCATAAATTACTCCTCCCCGTAAAGAATAGAAGCCACTCTTGGACGTAAGTATGCTTTGAAGAAAGCATCAAATTCCTTGTCTGTAAAGTTGATATAATAACGACCATCTTTTTGCGCTATGCGGAAACCGCCTTTCACGCCCGAAGTGCCGTCTATTGTTATGCCTTTATTAAGGTTCGCTTTTGTTGAAGCTAATATGTATTCGCTAATTACTTGTTTTTTGTCATCAGGAACTTGGACAGATGCGGCGATGTTATTCTCTTTGCTCCATTGTTGGACAATAGAGAGAATTAGTTCTTGAATAAAATTATCGTTACTGAAAGCCGATGATGTAGCAGCAGATACGCTGCCTTTGGTAAGAAGATCTGTGATTGTCTGTTTCAGATCTGCCACAGCTTGTTTAGAAGCTAATGAAAGTTCTTTTAGGGTGTTGTCTTTAAGGTCTTGAGCCTCTTTTTGAGCATCCGCAACAATATCTGCTGCTTTCTTTTGAGCTTCAGAAATCATGGTTTTAGATTGAGCTGACGCTTCATCTATCATCTTTTCTGATTCTGTTTTCCCCTTTTGTAGCCCTTCTTGAAAAAGCTTATCGGTAAGTTCTTGAATTTTATTTACCATATCTGTGATATTTAGGTTAGTTCTAAGAATTGATATTACTTATTTGATATACATCTTGCAAATATAATAAAAGAAAATCAACCAATAACACAAAATGATTGATTATTCTAATTATTTTTTTTGTGTTTCCACCTCCTATGTGACCAACACCATAACGCCGGGTTGCGGTGTATCATATTCTCCAAATTATCCTTATATCGTTCAATTATTGTTGCATAATCGACATCCTCATTTGGATCGTATATCTGTATCATCTTTCCGTGATAATAGCCTCTTTTTACCCTTGTCACATCTAAGAAAAAGACACCCATACCATATCTAATAGCCATTTCTCCTATCCCTACAAAAAATTGAGTGTCTTGATTTAGAAAGGTGTACCATGGATGATTAGGGTTGGCAAGTGGAGACTGGTCGGCAAGCATTGCCATTATTATATTTTCGTGTTTTCTCTTTATAATCCTCTTTACAACAGCAGACATCATGCAAGGTTCGGCTCCAAATTTGGAACGTGCTGTAAGATAAAATTTGTCTACCACTTTATTTGCGATAGGACGATAGACCGGCATGAGTTTATGAGAGGTACGTAATGAATAGGCGTGACAATATTCCCACGATCCATAATGTGAAAGGGCGCATATCACAGGACGTGTAGCGTTAAATTCTCGGAAATTATCGTCTTCATAGGTGCAGTGGCTCGCTATCTTTTCTTTAGACATACCTATTACCGACACCGAGTCGACAAATATATCACCAAGATGTCTGTAATAGTCCTTTTCTATCTTTTGTATCTCTTTTATGGATTTCTCAGGGAAAGAGCGTGTTAGGTTAGTGCGAGTTACGGTGCGACGATAACGCACGATATAGAAAAGAATAAAAAATATGACATCTGCAATACCAAAACGAATAAATTGAGGTAGGGCGGCAATAACATAGCCCGACCCCTTTAATAAAAGGTAAAGTATATTTTTGTAAAACGGCAGTTTGTCTATATCTTTATCCATCACCTACTTAATTCTTTTAAATATTGTATCTCTTCGCTCCATTTGCTTTCGTCAGGTGTTTCTAAGATAAGGGGGATATCGTCAAATCGTTTGTCTCGTGCTATAAATTCAAAAGCAGGAAGCCCTAACATCCCTTCACCAAGGTTGTTGTGCCTATCTACGTGACTTTCAATCCCTTTCATAGAGTCGTTAAGGTGCATCCCTTTGAGGTATTTAAATCCGACAATCTCCTCGAAAATGCTGAATACTTCTTTACAACTTTCTCTTGTCAGAAGGTCGTACCCTGCGGCAAAGGCGTGACACGTGTCGATACATACTCCCACACGGCTTTTATCTTCTACCTTATCTATTATTGAGGCTAAATGCTCAAAGCAATAGCCTATGTTACTGCCTTGCCCTGCTGTGTTTTCTATAACCGCTGTAACGCCATGTGTTTTATTGAGCACTATGTTTATCGACTCAGCAACAAGCTCACACGCACGATCTTCGCTGATAGCTTTAAGGTGACTGCCAGGGTGAAAATTTAAACGATCGAGCCCCAACTGCTCACAACGTTGCATCTCGTCTAAAAACGCTATACGAGACTTCTCCAAGCCTCCTTGATCGGGATGGCATAAGTTTATGAGATAGCTGTCA
>JAVVUK010000059.1:6858-10223 GCA_036653215.1 Rikenellaceae bacterium | reverse complement strand
CTATTTATATATTGCTTATTAGTCTATTATGACTAAATTATAATTTTTCTTTCCTTTTTGTACGATAATGTATTTTGAGGCTATTAGGTCTTCGGTAGTTAATTTCTTGTCTCCGTCTTCAACCTTTTGGGTATTCATAGCTATGCCGCCGCCTTTGATAAGACGTTTAAGTTCTCCTTTTGAGGGGAAGATGTTACTCTTTTCGGCGAACATATCGATAAACGAGACATCTCCATTTTCAAGGTCTGACTTAGAAACATGAAATTGAGGAACTCCCTCGAAAATCTGAAGTAGAGTCTCTTCGTCAAGGCTTCTTAATGCTTCAAGGCTCGCCTTGCCAAATAAGATGTTTGAGGCTTCAACGGCTTTGTCATACTCCGCTTGGGAATGTATCATACAAGTGATCTCTTTTGCCAAACGACGTTGTAGAGCCCTTAGGTGTGGTGCTTCATGTTGTTCGGCAATGAGTACTCCGATCTCTTGTTGTGTTAGGGTAGTGAAGATCTTGATATATCGCTCTGCATCTTCATCGCTTGTGTTAAGCCAAAATTGGTAAAATTTATATGGCGATGTATAACGTGCATCAAGCCAGATATTGCCGCTCTCGGTCTTCCCAAATTTTGTCCCATCCGCCTTTTTTATCAGAGGACAAGTAATTCCGTATGCTGTCGCTTCAACGCCTAATTTACGACGTATAAGTTCTGTTCCGGTGGTTATGTTGCCCCATTGGTCTGAGCCACCCATCTGCATCTTACAGTTTTTAGTCTCATAAAGGGTAAGAAAGTCAAAGCCTTGAACAAGTTGATATGTAAATTCGGTAAACGACATACCCTCTCCTTCGCCACTGAAACGCTTTTTGACAGAGTCTTTGCTCATCATGTAATTCACGGTGATCAGCTTGCCTATATCACGTATAAACCCTAAGAACGACTGTTCTTTCATCCAATCGTAGTTGTTTACAAGCTCAGCTCCATTTTCGTGACCAGAATTAAAATCTATGAGTTTTGATATTTGTTCTTTAATACATTTTTGGTTGTGTCTTAAGGTGGGCTCATCTAACAAGTTGCGTTCGTTTGATTTGCCAGATGGGTCGCCAATCATGCCTGTTGCACCCCCTAAGAGGATTATAGGCTTGTGTCCACATCGTTGAAAGTGTTTCATTATCATAAGGCTAACCAAGTGTCCTATGTGTAGAGAGTCTGCCGTAGGGTCAATGCCCACATAGGCGGTTACCATCTCTTTTTGTAGTAGTTCGTCTACACCGGGCATCATGTCTTGGATCATGCCCCTCCATTGAAGCTCTTTTATAAAGTCCATTCGTCTTTTAGTCTTTTATAGATTTTGTTATTTTCATTGCACAGAAGCTTGGTCCACACATGGCGCAAAAGTCAGAATCTTCGCCACTCATCATCTCGTGGTGATATTCGGATGCTCTGTCAGGGTCAAGCGATAGGTTAAATTGGTCTCTCCAATGGAAAGCATATCGTGCTTGGCTCATCTTTAAGTCTCGTTGTTTTGCCGCAGGATGTCCTTTGGCTATGTCTGCCGCATGAGCAGCTAATTTATATGTAACCACCCCTTCACGAACGTCGTCTTTGTTAGGCAGGCTTAGGTGTTCCTTACGTGTCACATAACACAGCATGGCGGTTCCATACCAGCCTATCATTGCGGCTCCAATTGCAGAAGTAATATGATCATACCCTGCTCCTATATCTGAAACAAGAGGTCCTAAGGTATAGAAAGGAGCGTTGTCACAACATTCGATCTGCTTGTCCATATTTTCCTTTATCATATCCATAGGCACATGACCGGGACCCTCTACAATAACTTGAACATCATGTTTCCATGCTATTTTTGTGAGCTCACCGAGAGTTTCCAATTCACCAAATTGTGCAGCGTCGTTTGCGTCGGCAATAGAACCAGGACGCATCCCATCACCAAGCGAAAAGGCAACGTCATATTTTTTAAGCAAGAGACATATCTTTTCAAAGTTGGTGTATATAAAATTCTCTTGATTGTTGATGCTCATCCATTTTGCAAGGATTGATCCTCCACGTGAGACAATACCTGTGGTGCGGCTCTTAGCATATTCAACGTGTTTCTTTAGAAGTCCGGCATGGATGGTTACATAGTCGACTCCTTGTTCACATTGTTCGACAATAGTGTCATAGAATATGTCAAAAGTAAGATCTTCAATTTTCCCTTTTACCTTTTCTAAGGCTTGATACATAGGGACAGTTCCTATTGGCACAGGAGTGTTGCGGATTATCGCTTCACGTGTGGCGTGTATATTTTTACCTGTTGAAAGGTCCATCACAGTGTCAGCCCCCCATTTTATCGACCAAAGAGCCTTTTCTACCTCCTCTTCAATTGAAGAGCCGAGAGCTGAGTTCCCGATGTTAGCGTTTATCTTAACGAGGAATTTACGACCTATAATCATAGGTTCGCTTTCTGGATGTTTGTTGCTTGATGGGATTATGGCACGTCCATTTGCAATTTCTTCTCTCACCATTTCGGCAGTAAAGATATTCCCCGATGTTAGACCTTGATTTTCACGAATTGCGACATATTCCATCTCTGGAGTTATGATGCCGTGACGAGCATACCAAAGCTGAGTCTTTGCTCCTCCCTCTTCTTTAGCCCTTTTCTCGATCCACGATTGGCGAACCTTAGGAACACCTTTTGTGACATCTATCTTATAGCCTTTTTCAGAATAAATGCCTGAAGTGTCATAGACCATAAAATCCTCTCCCGATACAAGGTGAATGCTTCTCATTCCTACCTTGATATCGTGTATCTCTCCTTTGAGATAAACCTTTTGGGAATTATGTTTAGAAATATCGAACAGTTCGTTGTCAATCATTGTAATCCTTTTAAATGCAAATAATTCTACAAAAATATACAAATTCGCCGAGATACCAAAGTTGTAATAAACGAATTAGCAATTTATAAATTTATAAATAAAAAGGAATAGTCAAAAGATAGACATATTTATCTATATATAAGTCGTATTTTATTTGGTTGCTAAATTAAATACTGTATTTTTGTAAAAATATTTAAGTAACGTAAACCTAATTTAAAAAACATGAGAAAAAAGTTAAATTTTTTATTTGCACTATTACTATTGACTGGCGGGGTTGTCGGTTGTGGTGATGATGACGAGGTGACACAAGTTGTAGAAGAAACGCCTCAGATCACTCTTTCAGCGACAGGATTAGAGGTTCCAATGGCTGGCGAAGATGTGGAACGTACATTTACAGTGACATCTGATATCACTGTTTCAAAAGATCTTCTAATTACAGTATCTACAAATGCTTCGGCAACGGATGCTACTTTACTTACTCCAAATGTGGTAATTTCAAAGG
>JAVVUK010000059.1:0-6848 GCA_036653215.1 Rikenellaceae bacterium | reverse complement strand
CAACAACTGGGAAAATAAAATTTTTAGGAACGGCTTTTCCTCTTGGAGCTGAGTTGAAAGATATAAAAGTATCTATAACAAGTGAAACAGCAACGGTTGCTTCGAATGGAAAAGAAGTTGTTTATGCTGTTAAAGGTTCTGATAAGCCTATTGCTAAGCAAAATGCAACAATGACTTGTGCTACTACAGATGTCTTTGTGGCAGGAACAAATGTGAATATCCCTGTAACAATTAAATTAGATGCGCCTGCTGAGCAATATACAGAATTTAGATTGGTTTATGGTCCAGAAAATACAATAACAGAAGGATCTTGGACTTCTATTTCACCTATATTTATCGATAAGGGTGAGAAAGAAATTACTTTCGATGTTGTATTCGCAGGGGCAACATTTACTCCTGGAGTTAAAGGTGTGTCACATCTTAAATTAACCTCTGAAATAGCGATTATAGATAATCAACTAATTAAGCTTAACGTTGCAGGTGTTACTCCTAATGCGGCAACCGTATCTGCAAAAAGTTTAAATCTTGTTGTTGGTGATGGTGACCTTTCGGAAACTATAACTGTTACGTTAGCTGAAAATGCTCTTGCAGATGCTACTTTTGACGTTTCAGTAGAGGGTAAGGCTGGTGACTTCGAAGTTGTTAACAAAGTAATAACTGTCAAAAAAGGAGAAAAAATAGGAACTGGGGTTATCAAATTCTTAAAGAAAGCCTTCCCTATCGAATTGATGACAGGAACAGCTATCGTCACTGTTACGGCAAGTTCTTCTGGTACGGTGATGGGTGAGCCAAGCAAGTTGTTATTTAACATTAAAGGTACGGGTACTGCTCCAATGGGTACGGTGACTATTGCTGAGTCAAATCTTGTTAAGGTTGAAGCAACCGACAAAGTGGTTGAATTTACAGTTCACCTATCGGAGGCAATACAAAAAGCTGCTAATTTTACCGTTACAGCAACAGGTGATAAAGCTAATTCATTTACCTTAAATAATGCTTCTCTTGTGGTGGCTCAAGGTGCTACAACAGCAAAAGGGACAATCACATTTAAAGCTTCTTCTTTCCCTTTTGATACAGACAAGGCTAAGATAAAACTATCTATCGCTTCGGAAGATGTTATAGTTATAAACAGTGGAAGCTCAATAGATTTCAAAGTTTCAGGTGCGAAACTTAATCCTAACAAAGAAGATATAAAATATGAATTTGACAGTAGGGATAAAGTAGCCTATGTTGGTAAAACAGGCAAAACAAAGGTACAAATGTATATTAGTAGTGAATTAGATGTAGATAAAACAAAGAAAGAACATACTATTACTGCGGAGGTTACAGGTGGTATTGAGGGTGTCGATTATGAATTTACGGGAAAATACCCTATCGTTATCGATGCTAATAAAAAGCCATACAGCTATTTATATATAAATGTATTACCTGCTGCTGCTAAGAAAGACCTTGTAGTTGAGATGTTCTCCGATGAGGCAACAATAGGAGCACATCACACTCAAAAAATTGAGGTTAAATATATAGATTGGATGCCAACAACACGCTCTGCTCCTAAAGCCGTTATCGGTAGTGATGAAGGTACTTATGCTGTCAAAGCTCCTAAGGTGAATGTTAATGGTGTTGATTACGCATATACTTATCCTATGGAAGAGTGGAATGATTTTTATGATAAGAAGAGTTTTGATGTAAAGAAAGGTGCAGAGAACAAAATTACTATTTCTGCATTTAGTATTAGTGATAAGTATTATCTAAATTACACTTACATGGTTGTTTATGCTGACTTTAATAATGACGGTGACTTTAGTGATGCAGGAGAAAAAGTAGCACTTAAGAAAATGGAAGGTCTTGCTATTGGAGAGGCTAATATTCATGATTTCAGTACTGCTATGACCGTTCCTGAGGGTGCAGCACAAGAGTTTGCGATACGTGTTGGTCTGATAATAGCAACAGCCAAAGACGTTAACACCGTGTTTAAAAACGGTTATTTCATTGAGCCAGGTTCTGATTCTAACATAAGAATGAGTGACTTTAAAGCAGTCATAAAATAGTTACAACAATAATAATATAAAATAAAGGTCGTCGAGAATATTTCGATGACCTTTTTTTTGTAAAAAAGTATTACATTTGTTGAATAAAAGATTATATATGAATGAACATACTTTAGACCAAGAAGAAGGGAAGTCGTTAAACTTCTTGGAAGAGATAATAGAAAATGATATTAAAGAAGGATGCCGTGAGATACATACACGTTTTCCACCGGAGCCAAACGGTTATTTACATATAGGACACGCTAAGTCTATATGTCTGAATTTCGGATTGGCAAAGAGATATAACGGAACGTGTAACTTACGTTTCGATGATACAAATCCTACAAAAGAGGAGACAGAATATGTCGATTCTATAAAAGAAGACATTCAATGGCTTGGCTTTATGTGGAGCAAGGAGTGTTACACGTCCGACTATTTTGGTCAGTTATATGCGTGGGCGGTGCTTCTCATAAAAAAAGGACTTGCCTATGTAGACGATCAAAATCAAGAAGAGATACGTCTTGGGCGAGGCACGGTGACTGTACCTGGAACAAATAGCCCTTTTCGTGATCGTTCGGTAGAGGAAAATTTAGACCTTTTTGCTCGTATGAAAGAGGGTGAGTTTGAAGATGGATCTAAAGTGTTGCGTGCTAAGATAGATATGGCTCATTCCAATATGTTGATGCGTGACCCTCTGCTTTATCGTATCCTTCATGCTCATCATCACCGCACAGCAAACCAGTGGTGCATATACCCAATGTATGACTATGCGCACGGAGAGTCTGACTCAATAGAGAATATCACACACTCAATATGCACCTTAGAGTTCGATGTACATCGTCCTTTATACGATTGGTTTATAAGTAAGTTAGAGATATATCCATCTCATCAATATGAGTTTGCTCGTCTCAACATTACCAACACCGTCATGAGTAAACGTAAACTGTTGCAACTTGTTCAGCAAAAGTTAGTCATGGGGTGGGATGATCCTCGTATGCCTACAATTTGTGGGTTGCGTCGTCGTGGATATACGCCTGCTTCGGTTCGTGCTTTTGCCGATAAGGTGGGAGTTGCAAAGCGTGATAATGTCATAGACTTGGGGCTCTTGGAATTTTGTGTGCGTGAAGATCTGAACCATAATGCCGAACGTCGCATGGCGGTGTTAGATCCTATAAAAGTAGTCATTACAAACTATCCAGAGGATAAAACAGAGATTATACATTGTGTTAACAACCCCGAAAATGAAGAGGCTGGTAAGCGTGAGGTTCCTTTCTCACGTGAGGTTTATATCGAGCGTGACGACTTTATGGAAGAGCCTCCTAAGAAGTATTACAGGCTCTCTCCTTGCAAGGAGGTGCGTCTTCGTTATGCTTATCTTATAAGGTGTGACGAAGTTGTGAAAGATAGTGATGGTCGAGTTGTGGAGTTGCGTTGTTCTTACGATCCGCAGTCGTTGGGAGGTACTTCTTCCGATGGACGTAAGGTAAAAGGAGTGATCCACTGGGTTGATGCCACTAAGGCAAAAGAGGTTGAAATTCGCCTTTTTGACAGACTCTTTTTACAAGAAAGTCCCGATGTGGTTGAGGAAGGTAAGACATTCATAGACAATATAAACCCTAACTCTTTGCATATCGTGCGTGGCTTTATAGAACCTGAACTTGTGAAGGCTAAGTTGGGAGAAACATTCCAGTTCGAGCGTCTTGGATATTTTGCTATCGATAAAGACAGCACTCTCGAAAACATGGTCTTTAACCGTACTGTAACCCTAAAAGACAGTTGGGCTAAGGAAAACAAATAACAAGAATATTCCGAATTAATAAAAGAGAGTTATTAAAGTTGTTGCTTTAATAACTCTCTTTATTTATCTATAAACTATCTTTAGCCTTTGGGAAGTCCAGTTTTGCACCATTGGCGGATGCCGCATTCTTCACATTTAGGATTGCGTGCCGTGCATACGTATCGCCCATGTAGGATTAGCCAGTGATGTGCTTTGGGAATGACAGACTTTGGAAAATGTTTTATAAGTTGACGTTCTGTCTCAAGAGGCGTTTTTGCATCTGTGGTGAGACCTATGCGTTGCGAGACACGAAAAACGTGTGTGTCGACCGCCATTACAGGCTTGTCGTAGAGCACCGATGCCACCACGTTAGCCGTTTTGCGTCCAACGCCAGATAATGTTTGCAGTTCATCGACATCGGATGGTATTACCCCACCAAAGTTATCTAAAAGCTGATGAGACATCTTATATAGGCTTCTGGACTTGTTGTTTGGGTAGGTGACGCTTTTTATCATTTCATAGATCACCTCAACGGAAGAGGCAGCAAAGCACTCTGCCGTAGGAAGTTCATCGAAGAGTTTTACGGTGACTATGTTTACTCGTTTGTCGGTGCATTGTGCTGAGAGCATGACTGCCACAAGAAGTTCAAAAGGGTTTTTATAGTTAAGTTCAGACTTCGGAGATGGCATATTTTCAGTGAACCATCCTATAATTCCTTTATATCTTTCTTGCGTGGTCATTACGGATGTTTTTGCGTGCATAGCTAAATATCAAGTAGCTTACCGCTCCGGTAGTAAGTCCTAAAATGATGCCATAAAGGATCTGTAAAGGGAAGTGCACACCAAGATACATACGGCTATATGAGGTTAGGACAGCGAATGAGAATAGGAGAATGGTGACCCAACGTTTGCGTAATATCAAAGAGCCATATAAGGCGAGCCCAAAGCTATTTGCGGCGTGTCCCGATACGGTGCCGTATAACCCTCCTACATATCCGTTTACGGTGTGTAGAAGTCCATCTAACTCAGGGGTATGTGTAGGTCTTAGAAACTCAACGTTGTGTTTGAAGAAGGTCGCCGTCTGGTCTGCCATCAACACCACAAGTCCTGCAAATAAGAGACTTAGAACAAAGTCGTTGATAGGCATAGCACGATATAGAAGATATAATAAGGTTGCTCCGATGAGGATAAAAGAGGGAGCCGACGTGAAAAACCACATCGTCTTGTCTAAAATCTGCCCTCCGTCAAAGTTGAGAAAAAGTAATAATTTAGTATCCATGAGTTTTATCTATTGTTGTTTTCTATTGTGAAATTTCTGTTTTTAAGAGCCTTAAAATATTGTTGTAGGTATGCTTTTATGCGTTGTTCTTCATTATTTCTGTCTCCTTGTATGTCCTTTTTATGAAGATAGTCTTTTTTATAATCGTAAACTTTAGTTATCTTTTTTTCATTAAATAGATAAAGCAACGAATCGGTGATTATGTAATATTCGTTGTTGTTGTAGTGGACTATCGGCGTTCTTACTTGTGTGGAGTCAAGCATATCGTTTCCAAAAGAGAAAAACGGCTTTTCATATTTTAAAAGAGACAGTACGGTTGGCATGATGTCTATATGTTGAACCGGAGAGTCGTTTTTGCCTCTCATAGAGCCATTTGGCGAATAGAAAATTATAGGGACCATGTTACAATAAGGCATCTCACGATATTTGTCGTTATCGGCTCCCGACCCATGATCTCCTGTTATTACAAAGATAGTATTTTTAAACCATTTCTCCTTTTCGGCGGCAACAAAAAAGTTACGTAAAGCCCAATCGGCATATTTTATTGTCCTGTGAATTTGCAATGTTCCCTCGCTAAATCTCCCCTTTAGGTCATTTGGGATTGTAAAAGGCTGATGTGATGATAAGGTGAATATGGCTGCCATGAAAGGCTCTTGAAGGGAACTCATCTCTTGGAGGGCATAAGGCATAAATTTATGATCAAAAATCCCCCATTTGCCGTCGTAATCGTTTGTCCCATATTTTGCCTCATAATCCTCTTTGGCTATAAATTGATCTATGCCTGCCATTTTCCCAAATGCCATATAACCCATTGCTGAACGAGTGCCTCCGTGTAAAAACATGGTAGAATAACCCATTTCTTTGAGGATGGATGGAAGAGCTTTATATCGAGCTGTTGACTCTCCAAAGCTAAGGAGGTCGCTTTTAAATGATGGTATGGAAGCCAAGATTGAAGGGAGGGCATCGATGCTACGAAGTCCGCTCTTATAGGCGTTTGTAAATACAAGGCTGCTGTCTATAAGTTCGTCAAGAAATGGAGTATAACTTTCACGCTCTTTTGGAAAAGCGTCTGACAGGCTTTTTATATGTGCGCTTCCGAAACTCTCAAGTATTATAAATACGATGTTTGGCTTTGAGGCAGCGATAGAGTCGGTTTCACTTCTAACCCATTGTTTTTTTGTTGGGATAAGTGTTGCTGCTTGTTGGTCGGGCATATAATGTAAGAGAGGAAGTTTTGTCTTTATGGTGCGGATAAGGCAAAAAGGGTTGCTTTGGATAAGTGGAGTAAACTTAGGTTGCACATATTCTCCGGCATCCGACATGGAAAGAGGAAATCGAGCAGGCGATATGCTTTGACCACGAATAGCGAAGATTGTGAATGCTACGGCAAGAATAAGGATGAGGCTTTGCGAGGTGTAATATGCCGTCCTATTTTGGGTGAGACGATATCTGGTCTCTACTCTTATCATGCGGAATGACACGATATAGAGAACATAGCAAAGGATGATGAAAAGAAGAACTCCCCACCAATATTGCACTATAAAAGAACCAAAGAGAGAGGCGAAGTTGCCTTCTCCTGTATAGTGTAAATCGCCGCCAGTGATACGCCCTTGCTTAAATTCAAAATAGAATATATCCATTATGTTGATCATCAAAGCAGCAGCGTTCATAACCATATACACCACAGCGAGTAGCTTTTGGTATCCATGATTTACCCTTTTGCGGAATGGCAATAGAGATAGAAAAATGAATAGTGCGTTTGCGTAAAA
>JAVVUK010000058.1:0-10290 GCA_036653215.1 Rikenellaceae bacterium | reverse complement strand
TCGAGGACTTCTTTTATTCGGTTCATAATAAATACGTTTTGTTATTTACGTCTGTTATATTACAAAGATATGAAAAATTACGCTATACAAAAGCGAAAAGATGGAGAATGCTAAAAATCTCCATCTTTTCAACAGATTGATAATCTATTTTTTCTGTTTGATACGTTCGGCTTCTTTGCGAAGCTGCTGGGCTTGTGCCTCTTTTAGTCGGGCTTGTTCGAGGTCTTGGGCTCGCTGCTCAACACGCTGTTCGTGCTCTTCGACCATCTGGCGGATGGAGCGTTGTTTTTCCTTGTCTGCCTTGATCTTCTCTGAAATCAAATAGAACTTCAAGAACTCGTACACTCGCTTACCATTAGATACTTATTTTATTCCGTTTGCTTTTGAATAGAGTGTGTTTGACCTTTCGATAAAGCGCTTCACTTTCCGATGCAGAAAGAGGCGAAGATGTTGTGGAGGATGGTTTCTGAGGTGATCTCGCCGGTTAAAGAGCCTAAATGGTGGAGAGACTCTTGGATGTCTTGGGAGATGAAGTCGGTAGGGATGTTGTTTAGAAGCCCCTCAAGAGCCCTGTTGATGCCGTCCAAAGAGAGGGTCAGAAGTTCCCAGTGACGAGTGTTGGTGATTATAACCTCGTCTTCCTTAGTGTTAAAAAGAGAAGAGAGGTATATCTCTAATTCAGATATGCCGATGTTCTGCTTTGCCGAGATGGCGAAAAGAGGAATGTCGCTGTGAATTAATGGGATAGGGTTGAGATCGTATTTGTTGAGTAGCACAATTAACTTTTGATGTGGTGCAAGGTTGAGGCTGCTTATTGACTTTTCAAGGTCTGAAAGCGTGTCGATAAGAAGAAGCACAACGGAGGCTTTTTGAAGCTTCTCAAAGGTGCGTTCTATGCCTATAAGTTCTATGGTGTCAATGCTTTGGCGTATTCCTGCCGTGTCTATAAAACGGAACATCACACCACCTATTGTTTTTGTGTCTTCAATGGTGTCTCGTGTAGTACCTGCAATTTCAGATACGATAGCCCTCTCTTCGCCAAGAAGCCTATTTAGAAGGGTCGACTTGCCTACATTAGGTTTGCCGACAATTGCCACAGGAACCCCGCTTTTTATGGCATTGCCACTATTAAAAGAAGAAATTAAAGTTTCTATTTTTATCTTTATCTCAAGAAGTAAGTTTCGTAGTTGTGTGCGGTCCGCAAATTCAACATCCTCATCACTAAAGTCAAGCTCAAGTTCTATCATAGACATGAAGTGGAGTAGTTTGGCACGTAGGGCAACAAATTCTTTTGAATATCCGCCACGCATCTGGTTTATGGCAAGACGATGTCCTGCCGCACTTGTCGAGGCTATAAGGTCGGCAACGCCCTCTGCTTGCACAATATCCATCTTTCCATTTGTGTATGCTCTAAGGGTAAATTCGCCTGCATCGGCAGAGCGAGCGCCAAGCTCTAAGGCACGTTTTATTATCTCATGGACTATAAATGTGGAGGCGTGACACGAAATTTCAACCATATCTTCGCCTGTGTAAGAGGAGGGAGAGCGGAAAAGAGATAATAACACTTGGTCGATTGTGTTTCCGTCTTTGTCTATAATATCGCCAAAATGAAGAGTAAAGCCCTTCTCTTTTTTTAGAGGAGAACGCCCATTGAACATATTTTGTGCTATGGAGATAGACTCCTTCCCACTCATTCTGAGTGTGGCTATTGCCCCGTTTATTCCGGTTGCTAAGGCTATTATCGTTTCGCTATACATACTACAAAGGTAATAAATAAGGATTTAATATAGTTTATAATTCGAATATTTTTTGTAATATTGCAGATTGAAAGATTGTATAGATATGGGTAAAATAATAGCGTTAGCGAACCAAAAGGGTGGCGTGGGGAAGACTACTACAGCGATAAATATAGCTGCCTCTTTGGCTATGATGGGACATAAAACCCTGATTATAGACTCTGATCCTCAGGCTAATGCCACTTCTGGATTAGGTCTCTCTATTGAAGATAAAGGGGTTTATGATATACTTATAGGTAATCAAGAAATAGATACTTTAATTAAGAAAGTTCCTTCTGTGGAGGAGCTTTTCCTCATACCGTCGAGCATAAATTTGGCTGGTGCAGAGGTCGAGATTGTTGGTATAACGAACGCAACATTTCGTTTACGTGAAGCGTTAGAGAGCATAAGAAACGATTATGAATATATATTTATAGATTGTTCACCGTCGTTGGGGCTCATAACTATTAATGCTTTGAATGCTGCCGACTCGTTGCTTGTTCCTGTGCAATGTGAGTTCTTTTCTTTAGAGGGAATTGGTAAGTTGTTAAATACCTTTAAGATGATTAAAGAACATCAAAACCCGGATTTAGAGATTGAGGGCTTTGTGCTTACCATGTATGATGCAAGGTTAAACATAGCAAACCAAGTTGCTTCGGAGATGAAAGAACACTTTAAAGGTTTGGTGTATGACACCATCATACAACGTAATGTGAGACTCACGGAAGCTCCAAGTTACGGATTACCCGTAATAGTATATGATCCAAGATCGAAAGGTGCAAAGTCATACCTTTCTTTGGCTAAAGAATTAATAGAAAGAAATAATTAATATGGCAAACGACAACAGACAAAAGGGGTTGGGAAAAGGTCTTCGTGCCCTATTTGATAATGTAGATTCTCTCTCGGCGATAAGTAAAACAAAGAGTAATTCTACAAAAGAGATTGCTTTGGAAGATATTATCCAAAATGATAAGCAGCCACGTAAATATTTTGAGCAAGCTCTTTTAGATGAGTTGGCAGAATCTATAAAGTCGTTAGGATTAATTCAACCTATAACTGTGGCGGAAGAGGAAAATGGGAAATATACTATAATAAGTGGAGAAAGGCGTTACCGTGCTTCTTTGCAAGCAGGGTTGAAGATGATACCTGTTTATGTGCGTAAGGTAGACGATACTCAAATGTTAGAGATGGCTTTGGTGGAGAATGTACAACGTGAGGAGCTCAATGCTCTTGAAATTGCACATTGTCTAAATAGGCTTATGGAAGAGTGTAATATGACTCAAGAGGGTCTTTCAAAACGTATAGGTAAGCAACGTTCAACGATAGCAAACTATGTGCGTCTGTTACGTCTTCCTGTGGAGGTGCAGCTTGCTCTTCAACGTAACTTATTGTCTATGGGTCATGCTCGTGCTTTGTTGTCTATGGACGATAGTAAGGCAATAGTTGAACTTGCAGATAGGGTGGTGAGTGAGGGTCTTTCGGTGCGTCAGGTGGAAAGTATAGTTAAAAAAGGAAAAGGTAAAAAAGGAGTTAAGAAAGTGCCTGCAACGCCCGAATATTTTCCAATATTGGCAAGCAAGATGAAGAGTTTCATGTCTCATGATGTCGATATTCGTAGGGCATCTGATGGGAAGACACGTATTACGATAAGTGTTAATAGTGATGATGAAGTTGCAAAATTGCTTCAGAAATTTGAAAACATATAGTAAGTTGTTGAAGAAGATTTTAATTATAATTACTCTTTTTTGCTGTGCTTATGGTGCGCAAGCTTCGTCACGTTTTTCTTTGACGGCCGATACGTTGTCTACAGATAGCGTAAAGCCATATATACGTTCGTCAAAATATAACGATTATGAGAAAGCGGTGCTCATAGTAGACTCTGTAAAAAAGAGTGGTATTAAATTATATAAGGTCTCGGTAGATAGTTTGGCTCGTGTTTATTTTACCGATACTCTCGTTGTTAGTGGTGGGCAAATCCCTTCATACAACGTAAATGGTAACATATACGCTACATTTAGGCTCGATTCATTGATGGGTGTAGCACGTAAAGAACAGGCGATACAAGATAAATTAGATGCTAAAGCATTGAGTAGGCTTAATCATAGTCGTAGCGACACGATAAGACTTACGCCTTTGACTCTTCTTTCAATTCCTGTTCCTGGATTTTCACAGATATACAACCGTCAATATTGGAAACTTCCTGTGTTATATGGTGCTGCTGCTGGGTTTATTACTGGAGGTGTTAAATTTGGACATCAATACCGTTATTTGAAAGATAAATATGATAAGGCTGTCATGTATCATGCTCCGCAAGAAGAGATAGATAGGCTTAATGTCGATTATATGAAGGCGAAAAATACATCTACCATGATGTATGTTGGAGCTGCTGTGACATATCTATACTTCCTTTGTGATGGGGTGTGGAACTATAATATGGGTGCTAAAGATACCCAAAAGGCTACTCTTTTGGCAGTTATGTTGCCGGGTGCAGGTCAGATATATAACAAAGCGTATTGGAAGTTGCCTATACTATATGGAGGGTTTGCAGCGTTAGGATATGTAATAGCATATAATGGTAAGGGATATACTCGTTTTAAAGCTGCTTATAATGCGCTGACGGATGGGAACCCCTCTACTGTTGATGAGTTTAATGGCGCATATGCCGAAGATGTGTTGCGTAACACAAGAAACAATTATAGACGATACCGAGACATGGCGATCTTCTATACCGTTGGCTTATATGCGTTAAGCATAGTCGATGCGTATGTAGATGCCAGTCTTAACAAATATGATATATCGGACAACCTATCTATGAGGATTGATCCTATGTTTGATATATCAAATACAACAATAGCTAACAGGGGTGGTGGTGCACCATCGGGTGTAGCAGGGCTTTCTATGAAGCTTACTTTTTGAGTAAAAGAATAAACAATGATAAATATGAAATATGTAGTAACGCTGTTTTTTATACTACTTCTATCTCCATCAATGGCACGATCATGGGGAGAGGAGTCACCAGATTTTAGAAATAGTAAAACCAACAATCTCGATAGTCTTGTCGTATCTTTCTATAACGACAACTTGTTTCAGTCGTATAGTGATTTTGCAGGAGAGTTTATCCTTAATGACTCAACGTTTGTTGCTTCTTCACGCAATGTGCCAGATTCTGTATATATAAAACGTTTAGGTATGTTGAATAGTGCTATCCACCTTCCATATAACAATGTGGTGCGTAACTATATAACTGTATATACAAATCCAAAAGGCAGTTTCAAATATATTTTAGGACGTGCTCAATATTATATGCCGATCTTTGAAGAAGAACTTTTCCGTAATAATATGCCAACAGAACTTAAGATGCTTCCTGTTATCGAGTCTGCTCTTAACCCAACAGCTATGTCTCCTATGGGAGCGGCAGGGCTGTGGCAATTTATGTATTCAACAGGAAAATACTATGGACTAAAACAAGATTCTTTTATCGATCAGAGGCTCGATCCACGTGCAGCTACTCGTGCAGCGTGTCGTTATCTGAAAGATCTATATCGTATATATGGCGATTGGACCTTAGCTCTTGCCGCTTATAACTGTGGACCTGGAAACGTAAACAAAGCCCTTGCTCGTGCTTCAAATGCGAAGTCTTATTGGGATATATACTATCTCCTTCCTGTTGAGACAAGAGGTTATGTCCCTGCTTTTATAGCTGCTACATATGCTTACACATTTTATAAAGCGCACGACTTAAAAATAGAGCCTGTCTCATATCCTATCTTGACAGATACGATAATGGTATCTAACAAAAACATCCATTTTAAGCAAATCTCTTCTACTTTAAATATAAGCGATAAGACATTAAGGGCTCTAAATCCTGCATATCGGTTAGATATGGTTCCAGCTAAGTTAGAACATTATCCTTTGGTGTTACCTATGGATCTTATAGGCGAATATATACGTCGTGAAAACGAGATTTTAGGTAAAGATACCCTTTATCAAAAGTCACTCGCTTTGGCTGGTGCTCATCCCTCTAAAAATTCTGGTTCTGGAACAATAACACATACCGTGAGAAAAGGAGAGTTTCTTGGTGCCATAGCTCAAAAATATAAAGTCTCGGTGGCTAATATTAAAAAGTGGAATGGAATAAAGAGCGACACCTCACTTCGTATAGGACAAAGGCTTAAAATAGTGAGATAAGACATGACTGGCAAAATTGTTTCTCTTGAGGGAGTAGATGTAAAAGAGTTTTACGGAGTTTCAGATGCTTCGTTGGAGTATCTTGCCTCAAAATGTAAGGGTGTTTCAATAAGTGGGCGTGGAGAGAAAATCTTAATAAACGGAGACGATCCGGATGTTATAGATAAGATTACCAAGAAGGTACAACGTCTTGTCGACTATGTCTTAAAATATGGGCATATCTCAAATAGGGTGATAGATCAAGTTTTCGATGCTGTTTCTTATGACGGAGCGTCGCCTGCAATAACAGAAAAAGAGCCTAAAGATAAAGATATAATACTCTATGGCGTTAATGGTACTGCCATAAAGGCACGTTCTGTAAATCAACAACTTATAGTTACTTCTATTGAAAAATGTGATCTTGTTTTTGCTGTCGGTCCTGCCGGTAGTGGGAAGACATATACTGGGATTGCTTTAGCTGTTAAAGCGTTGAAAAATAGAGAAGTAAAGCGCATTATACTTACTCGTCCTGCTGTGGAGGCTGGAGAGAGGCTTGGCTTTTTGCCTGGAGATATGAAGGAGAAGTTAGATCCATATCTTCAACCGCTCTATGATGCTCTGAACGACATGATACCACAGAAAAAGTTAGAAGAATATGTCGCCTCTGGTGTTATTCAGATTGCTCCTCTTGCTTTTATGAGGGGGCGTACTCTTGATAATGCTTTTGTAATTTTGGACGAGGCTCAAAATGCTACTACCCAACAACTTAAGATGTTCCTTACACGTATGGGACGTAACGCTAAGTTTTTCGTGACTGGAGATATGACACAGATAGACCTTCCGAAAATAACGGACTCTGGTCTTATCCACTCTTTAGAGTTTCTTTCCAAAATTGAGGGCGTAGCGACAATATATATGCAAGAAAGTGATATTGTGCGTCACCCGTTAGTCCGTGAAATAGTGAAAGTATACGATATTAATAACAATAACAGATAACACTTACAAATATGAAAAAAGCAGTTGTAAAAACAGATTTTGCCTTTGATGGTCAAACAAGTCTATACAAAGGAAAGGTACGTGATGTATATAGCATCAAAGATAAATATATGGTTATGGTCGTTACCGATAGGATTTCGGCGTTCGACGTTGTGCTTCCTGAGGGGATCCCATATAAAGGTCAGGTGCTTAACCAAATAGCTTCTAAGTTCTTAGATAGCACTAAAGATATTTGTCCTAACTGGAAAATCGCTTCTCCCGATCCTATGGTTACTGTGGGTCATAAGTGTGAACCTTTTGCTGTTGAAATGATAGTAAGAGCTTACCTTACAGGCAGTTCATGGAGAGATTATAAGAGTGGCTCACGTGAGATTTGTGGTATTAAACTTCCAGAAGGTATGCGTGAACATCAAGCTTTCCCAACACCAATAATCACCCCATCTACTAAAGCAGAGCAAGGTGAGCATGATGAAAACATATCTAAAGCAGATATCTTGAAAAAAGGACTTGTTAGTGCTGCTGACTATGCTGTTTTGGAAAAATATACAATGGAGCTTTTCAAACGTGGTAGTGAGATGGCTGCTGAAAAAGGACTTATCCTTGTCGATACAAAATATGAATTTGGTAAGAAAGATGGTGTCATATATCTTATCGATGAGATACATACTCCCGATAGTTCTCGTTATTTCTATGCAGACAGCTATAAAGATCTTTTTGCTAAGGGAGAACAACAACGTCAACTTTCTAAAGAGTTTGTGCGTGAGTGGCTTATGGAAAATGGATTTCAAGGTAAGACAGGGCAAATCGTGCCTGACATGACTCCTGAGATAGTAGCTGGTATATCTGAACGTTACATAGAGCTATATGAGAAAATCATAGGAGAGCCTTTTGTGAAAGCCGATACCACAAATATCGAAGAACGTATTGAGAGTAACATCAAAAATATGCTTGCCAGATTATAATCTGACTATTATGAAAAAAATAATTTTATCTCTTGTTGCCCTATTTGCATTTTTTGCTTGTAGGGCTCAAGATGATAGAGGTTACTTAGTTTCTCTTGGAGACCAAGCACCCGATATAGATCTTGTTACCAACGATAGTACAACCGTAAAGTTGAGCGATCTTCGAGGAAAGGTGGTGATGCTTCAATTTACGGCTACATGGTGTAGCGTTTGTCTTAGAGAGATGCCCCATATAGAAAAGGATATTTGGAATGTTATCTCTTCAAATCCTGATTTTGCTTTATATGGAGTTATGCTAAAACAAAATTTTAACGATGTTGCTAAGATGCGTTCTCTTACTGGGGTTACATATCCTTTGGCAGTTGATAAAGAGGGAAAAGCGTTTTATGCTTATGCGACGAAAGATGCCGGCGTTACACGTAACGTGATTATAGATAAGTCTGGTAAGATTATATTTATGACACGTCTCTATGATGAAAAGGAATTTACCGATATGGTAAAGGTTATAAAAACAGAATTGGATAAATAAGGAAGATAAAAGATGAAGAAAATATTTGTTACGCTTTTGTTGTCGGTGGCTTTTCTTACTGCAAGAGCTCAAGAAGATCCTCTATGGCTTCGCAGAAGTGCCATCTCCCCAAATGGAGAGACAATAGCATTTACATATAAGGGTGACATATATACTGTCCCTACAAATGGAGGACAAGCAAAGGCTGTCACTACAAACCCAGCATATGACACCTGTCCAATTTGGTCGCCGGACTCTAAAAATATAGCTTTTGCCTCTGATAGAGAAGGTGGCATGGACATATATATAGTATCTGCTATGGGAGGTTCGCCAAAACGCCTTACTTTTAACTCTATGTCGGAAGTGCCAATCGCTTTTGCTGATGACAAAACAATACTTTTTAGTGCTTCATATCAACGAGATGCTTTGGCTGACTATTTTCCATCAAGAACCTTTAGCCAGGTCTATTCCGTTAGCTTAGATGCTTCACGTCCTGTGCTTTATAGCTCTATGCCTATGGAAAATATATCTATAAACGGAGGTCGTGTTCTTTATCATGATGTTAAAGGCATAGAAGATCAATTTCGTAAACACCACACCTCTTCAATAACACGTGATATATGGTTGTTGGAAAATGGTAAATATACTAAACTAACAGATTTTAAAGGTGAAGATCGTAATCCTGTATGGGCTAAAGACGGCAAATCGTTTTTCTTCCTAAGTGAGAGAGACAGCACCTTTAATATATATAAAACAACTATCGGAGGTGAGGCTCAAGGGTTAACACACTTTAAAAAACATCCGGTACGTTATCTAACACTTTCAGATAATGGAATTTTATCATTTTCTTATAATGGTGAGTTATATACCATGAAAGAGGGTAGTGACCCTATAAAAGTAAAGGTGTCTATTGTGACAGACGATCTTGAAAATGAAAATCAAGTGAAATTCCTATCTTCTGATGCCACAGACATGGCTGTTTCGCCAAGTGGTAAGGAGGTTGCTTTTATTGTTCGTGGTGATGTATTTGTCACTTCTGTCGATTATGTGACTACAAGAAGAATTACAAATACCCCAGAGCAGGAGCGTAATATAGAATTTAGTCCTGATGGTCGTTCTTTGCTATATTCATCGGAGAGAAACGGTGTTTGGAACATCTATGAGACCTCTATCGTTAGGGAAGAGGATAAATCGTTTACCTATGCAACAGAGATAAAGGAAAAGCCTATCACTACCTCTGCCACATCTTCTTTCCAAGCTAAATATTCGCCTGACGGAAAGGAAATCGCATATTTTGAAGATCGTACTACTATAAAGGTGCTTAACCTAAAGACAAATAAAACACGTACTATCCTTGAAGGTAAGTTTAACTATTCTTATAGCGATGGGGATCAAGGTTTTCAATGGTCGCCTGATGGTAAATATATAGCAACTCAATATATAGGTATTGGTGGGTGGAATAGCACCGATATGGTGATCGTGAATGTCGAAACAGGGGAGGTTACCAATCTTACTGAGAGTGGGTATTCAGATTTTAATGCAAAATGGGTGTTAGATGGAAAGGCTATTATTTGGGAGTCTGACCGTGCAGGGTATCGCTCGCATGGCTCTTGGGGATCGACCTTTGATGTTTATATAAAGTTCTTAGATGCAGAGGCTTACGATAAGTTCCGTCTTAGCAAAGAGGAAAAAGAGCTTTTAGCGAAAGATGAAGATCCAAAAGAAGAGGGTAAGGATGATAAGAAAGATAAGAAGAAAGATCTTATTTTAGATATCGCAAATCACAAAAATAGGGTTATGCGTCTTACAATCAACTCATCACAGCTTGTGGATTATGCTCTTTCTAAAGACGGCAACAAGTTATACTACTTGTCTTCATTTG
>JAVVUK010000057.1:0-10797 GCA_036653215.1 Rikenellaceae bacterium | reverse complement strand
CAGCCACAACCGTCGCCTTCACCACAGCCACAACCATCACCTTCGCCACAGCCGTCACCACAACCACAACTGTTACCACCCATGAACATAGCTAAATCTTCAGCTGTCGATGCTCTGACACCTAACACCTCAACATCAAAGTTAAGAGTTTTGCCTGCCATTGGAGGGTTAAAGTCAAGTGTTATCTCTGTATCACCAATTTTTGAAACCTTCGCCATTAGAGGTTGACCATCAGGAGTAGTAAGTTGAAGCATTGCTCCTTCAAAGACTACACTTTCATCAAAAGAACCGTCAGGACCATTAAACATCTCACGAGGGTAAGCGTTCATATATTCAGCTTTATGTTCACCATAACCATCTTCTGGAGTAAGAGTGAACGATACTTTACCTCCTACTTCTTTACCCAAAAGGTTTGCCTCAAATTTTGGCAACAAAAAACCTTTACCAAAGATGAAAGGTAGAGGGCGTGTAGCGTCTGCCTTATCCACAATCTGTCCATCAACAGTAAGTGTATATGCTACTTCTACAAAGGAATCATTTCCGATTTTCATAATATTATGTTTTTATTATTTGTATTTCAAGGCAATAGTTTTGCCAAAAAATAATTGTGGGGGTGACTGTGTTGTCATCCCCACAACATTATTTATTTGTTATTTATTATTCGTATAACGCTTGGCAAGAACATACCAAATTTCTATCTCCATAACCGTTATCTATCTTAGATACATAAGGGAAGAATTTGTTTTCTCTAATCCAAGCAAGAGGATAAGCAGCTTTCTCACGTGAGTAACTATGGTTCCAATTGTCACTTATAAGCTCAGCAGCAGTGTGTGGAGCCATCTTAAGAGCATTATCTTCTTTGTCTGCCTTGCCAGACTCTATCTCTTTACACTCATCTAATATCACATTAAGAGCTTCAAGGAAACGATCTAACTCAGCTTTATTTTCACTCTCAGTAGGCTCAACCATTAATGTTTCATGAACTGGGAATGATAGGGTTGGCGCATGGAAGCCGAAGTCCATAAGACGACGAGCTATATCACCTGTCTCAATACCATATTTAGCTTTAAAAGTACGGCAATCGACAATCATTTCGTGACCAACACGTCCAGTAGCACCGCTATAAACTATGCCATATGTCTTTTTAATACTGCAAGCCATATAGTTAGCATTTACAATAGCCATTTCAGTAGCTTTGCGAAGTCCTTTTTCACCAAGCATCATTACATATGCGTAAGCGATAGGAAGGATAAACGCACTACCCCAAGGAGAAGAAGAAACAGCAGTCACGCCTTGAGACCCACCAACAGCAACGATAGGGTGTGTTGGAAGAAACTCTACAAGGTGTTTTGCAACTCCGATAGTACCAACACCTGGACCACCACCACCGTGAGGTGAAGAGAATGTTTTGTGTAGGTTAAGGTGGCAAACGTCTGCACCTATAAAGCCCGGATTTGTAATACAAACTTGAGCGTTCATATTTGCACCATCCATATATAATTGACCTCCATTTGCATGGATAGTATCACAAAGTTCACGTATTGCAGGTTCAAAAATACCGTGTGTAGAAGGGTATGTGATCATCGCACAAGCAAGGTTTGCTTTGTTAGCTTCTGCCTTAGCTTTGAAGTCGGCAACGTCGATATTACCTTTTTCGTCACAGTCTACAAGCACAATGTGCATACCCGCCATAACAGCAGATGCAGGGTTTGTCCCGTGAGCAGATGTAGGGATAAGAGCCACATTACGATTGCTTTGACCTTTACTTTGTAGGAAGTTACGGATAACCATAAGACCTGTATATTCACCACTCGCACCAGAAGTAGCTTGGTTTGATACAGCAGCAAATCCTGTTATCTGAGCAAGAATATGGTTTAGCCCGTTCATCATTTCGTGATAACCTTTAGCTTGTTCAAAAGGTATAAATGGGTGAACATTACCCCATTTTGCAGAAGATAGAGGGAGCATTGATGCAGCAGAGTTTAGCTTCATTGTACATGAGCCAAGAGAAATCATAGAGTCTGTAAGAGAAATATCTCTTCTAACTAACTTATGAATATAACGCATCAAGTCTGTTTCAGATCTGTATAGGTTGAATATTGTTTCTTGAAGGAATGGAGTTTTACGAGTCATCTTATCACAGATGAAAACACCTTCTTTCACTTCTTTAATAGGAGTTGCTTTTTTACCTGCCGCTTCAGCAAATATAGCCACAATAGCGTTAAGCTCTTCGAGAGTAACGACTTCGTCCATACTTAGACGTACAGAATTGTCATTTGGGTAGAAGAAGTTGATCTCTGCTGCTTCAGCAATAGCTTTCACCTTGTCTGCAGGAGCAGCAACGGTAATAGTATCGAAGAAACAAGCTCCATTAAGCATTTTATAACCCATGCTTTCAAGAGCAGTAGCCAAAGCTTTTGCATATGAGTGAACATGAACAGCTATATCTTTGATGCCTTCAGGACCATGATATACAGCGAACATACCTGCCATAGAAGCAAGAAGTGCTTGTGCTGTACATATATTTGATGTTGCTTTCTCACGTTTGATATGTTGCTCACGTGTTTGAAGAGCCATACGTAACACTTTATTTCCAAGTCTATCAACAGAAATACCGATTATACGACCCGGCATGATACGTTTATATTTTTCATTTGTAGCAAGGTAAGCAGCACTTGGACCGCCATATCCCATAGGAATACCCATACGTTGAGTAGAACCAACAGCTATATCAGCACCCCAATCGCCTGGAGCATCTACAATAGCAAGAGACAAGAAATCGACAACGGCTGTAACTAAAACCTCAGCAGCGTGTGCTTTTTCAGCAAAAGCTCTGAAATCACGAATAGTACCATCACAAGCAGGGTTTTGAAGAATAGCACCAAACTCTTTACCTGTAAATTCATACTCGTCAAATTTGCCCATAACGATCTCAATGCCAAAAGGCTCTGAACGAGTTAGCAGAACATCAAGAGTTTGTGGGAATATGTTTTCGTCTACAAAAAGGACATTTGCGTTATCTTTAATTTTTGCTCTTGAACGTGAAGCAAGCATCATAGACATAGCTTCAGCTGAAGCAGTACCCTCATCAAGAAGAGAACAGTTACTAATTTCCATTTTGGTCATCGAAGTAACCATAGTTTGGAAGTTAAGAAGTGCCTCAAGACGACCTTGAGAAATTTCTGCTTGGTATGGAGTATAAGAAGTATACCATGATGGATCTTCAAATATATTACGCATAACAACAGCAAGAGTTGCAGTAGGATAATAACCCATACCTATAAAGGTACGATAAGGATTATTTTTCTCTGCCAACGCCGCAATGTGATTAGCATATTCATATTCTGACATTCCTTCTTGAGGAATATCCAATGGCTTATGAAGTCTAATATTATCAGGAATAACTTGACTTATAAGTTCATCTACTGAAGACACACCTATTACTTTTAGCATCTCCTTAACTTCGCCTTCGGTAGGACCGACATGACGATTTACAAAACGATTTTGACCCATATTATTAATATTATTTTTCTTGTTTTAAATTTATTTTGCAAAAATAGTATTTTATAAACAAATATACAACTATTTAGAGAGTTTCTATATTATCACTTAACGATCTTCATCTCATCAATGAGTCTTGTACAACCGGCAAATTTATCTATCAGAAATAGAGTATAACGAATATCTAAGTTAATACAACGTTGCATATTTTCCTCAAACGATATATCGCCACTCATAGCCTCCCAGTTACCATCAAATGCAGTACCTATAAGTTCTCCCTTATCGTTAAGGACAGGACTCCCCGAATTGCCTCCTGTAATATCAAGGTCTGCGATAAAACCGACGACCAACTCGCCTTTGTCATTAGCATAAACACCATAATCTTTGGCTTTATAAAGCTCTTTAAGACGCTCAGGAACACTAAATTCTTCTGTATTAGCAGGGTCTTCCTTTTCCATTACACCACCTAAAGTAGTGTAGTAGTCATAAATAACGCCATCACGAGGAGCATATTGTTTTACATTACCATATGTTAATCGAATAGTAAAATTGGCATCCGGAGCATATACCTTAGTGTCTTTGTTCATCTCCATGAGACCTTTTATAAAAAGACGTTGTCCCTTAGCAAGGTTTTCTGAAGCTACATCGTAAGTACTATCTTTTTGAAGTTCTTCATATTTTTCCTTAAACGCTTTACCTAAAATATAAGCTCTATCTTTCTTATATTTAATGGTATCTCCACTTTTAAGATAATCTTTGAGTTGTTCTTTAGAAGCGAAGATCTTCGTCCCAAAAAGCTTAACAACGACATTACCAACCGAGCCATATTCTTTAATCATATCTGTAAATACTTGAGGCTTATATTTATCATCAAGCTTTGCGTTTATGATGTTTAGCATAGCGGTAGTAACCTTTTTATCTGTCTCTATGTTATAGTTTTTGTAGAAGTTTTTTACCATAGATGTATCTTGAGACATCTCATCGAAAAGAGTGGCAAAAGAGATCATCTCAGAAGCTCTAAATATAGACTCACTAATCATCTGGATAGCATTGACACTCTCGTTCATCTTAGCCACAGACTCTTTAATTAGAGGCAGGGCATCACCATATTCAGCCTTTAAGAGGTCTGAGCTATTTACCCAAGAGGTAAAATCGGCTTCTATCTTCTCCTTGTCAGCCTTAACGTTAAGTTTGGCAAGAGCGTTATTCATCCCTATTGAGTTTTTCCAATAGTTAGACGACCCTGCATATTTCGAAGCGTATTGTATCTTTACTTTCGGATCTGCCAACATATCTTTAAGAAGAATTTCTTGACGCACACCTCGCACGTATATACGATTTGCATTTAGGATGTCTGTACGTTGAGCCATCTCCCACGATGTCATGTAGCGTTGTGTAGAACCGGGAAAGCCCATAATCATAGCAAAATCATTATCTTTAACTCCAGCAAGAGATATAGTCAACGACTTGACAGGCTTTAGAGGCTTATTATCTGACGAATAAGGTGCAGGATTACCATTTTTGTCGGCATAGATGCGGAATAGAGAGAAGTCACCCGTATGACGAGGCCACATCCAGTTATCCGTATCACCGCCAAACTTACCTATCGATGATGGCGGAGCGCCTACCATACGTATATCTTTATATTCTTGAACCACAAAAAGGACATATTGGTTACCTCCAAAAAACTCTTCTATCATTACAGAAGCACCAGCATATTTCTTACTTGCTTTCTTCGTTTCCTTAGAGGTCATTTTGTTGATAATCGAATTTATCTCTTTTTGACGTGCTTTTTCAGATAGGTGAGATGCTAATTTTGGAAGTATCTCTTGTGTTATGTCTTCTATTTCTTTTATAAAATAGACTGACAAATCGGGAGTTGGAATTTCCTCGTTAAGAGACATCGCCCAAAAGCCATCTTTCAAGTAGTCGTGTTCAACAGTGCTATGTTGTTGTATTGAGCTATATCCGCAATGGTGATTTGTAAGAACCAACCCTTGATCTGAGATCACCTCTCCCGAACATCCGCCACCAAAAATCACAATTGCATCTTTGATACTCGATTTGTTAATGCTATATATCTCTTCAGCCGATATTTTAAGCCCTTTATTTTGCATATCTTGGATGTTAAGACTCTGCAACTTTGGCAAAGTCCACATACCCTCGTCTGCAAAAGCAGACCCTACGGCAAAGAATATTGTAAATATAGAAACAAGTATTTTCTTCATAAAATGATTATTGTTGCATGAAATCTTCGATTGTCTTTACTGTATAAGGGATACGTTTTGACCCTAACACACGGTGTCCGTTTTTAGTAACTAAAACATCGTCTTCGATACGTACGCCACCGAAATTTAGCATTTCACGTGCTTTGTCAAAGTTAATGAAGTTTTTATTAACACCCTCATTTTCCCATTTTGCAACAAGGATCGGGATAAAATAGATGCCTGGCTCGACAGTCATGACATGACCCTCTTTAAGATTTTTCGCCATACGCAACTTAGAAAGCCCAAATTGGCTGCTTCGCTCTGCCTCGTAACCATAACCGACAAAGTTTTCACCAAGACCTTCCATATCGTGTACATCAAGACCTAAGTGGTGACCAAGACCTGTTGGGAAGAACATCGCATGAGCTCCGTTCATCACGGCATCGTCTACATCACCTTTCATTATACCCATATCTTTAAGACCTTGAGCTATAACTTTTGCAGCAGCAAGGTGAACATCACGGAACATGACATCTGGTTTAACCATGCTTATTCCATGTTCAAAGGCGTGTTGCACAATCTCAAAAATATCTTTTTGGATAGGTGTAAACTTACCACTGACAGGAAAAGTACGAGTAAAGTCACTGCAATAGTTCATTGTTGTCTCAGCACCTGCGTCTACAAGCAACATACGACCTGCTTCAAGTATTCCACCTGCATCGTGGTTATGTAAAATCTCACCATGTTGAGAAACTATATTATGGAAAGAGACTCCGGCACCACGTTTTAGAGCTACCCCCTCAACAGCACCCGATATTTCACGTTCTGTAACTCCGGGACGGCATAGTCGCATAGCGGTAGTGTGCATCTCATAGCCTATATCGCCAGCACGATCCATCTCTTCTATCTCCTCTGCACTCTTAACCACCCTTTGTGCAACAACAGCACGTATAAGTTCTTCCGATTCATATTTAGGAAGTCTATCAACAGAAACTCCAAGCAAGTTAGAAAGGATGATCTTGTTATCGCCTCTATATTGAGGAAGAAAATGTATCTTACGACCCAATTTTATAGCTCTATCTATTGTTGAAGCCAAATCATTCATGTTTCCAGAAGCCGTAATACCGATTGTCTCGCCTTGCTCACGCACAGAAGGTTTATTACCCATCCAAACGGCAGAGTCTAAGCCATAATCATCACCAAAAAGACGATCATTTGCCGCATCTACATCCAATACACCAACAAGAGCCTCTCTTTGAAGACCAAAGTAGTAAAGAAACGAGCTATCTTGACGGAAATGATATACATTATCTTCATAATTGTATTTAGCATCTAAGTTACCCATAATTACTATTATACCACTCTTGACGCTTCGGCGTAGGACATTCCTCCTATCTATATAAATCTCTTTCTTAAACATTTTTATTATTTTTATTGGATCATTTTATGGATACAAAAGTATGAAAAATGTTTGTAAAAACCCAATGTAAAAGAATAATGATTATCTTTGCACTCGAATTAGGTGCTAAGCACTATTTACGATCATTATAATTAGCTTAAAATGAGTATCATAAAGCGGTAATGAGGCAAATAATTTCTTTACGTTACTTATATATCAACAGATGATTACAGTTTCAAACTTAGAGGTACAGTTCGGCAAAAGAGTTCTTTTTAAAGATGTAAATTTCCGTTTCACCTCTGGCAACATATACGGTGTTATTGGTGCTAACGGTGCAGGCAAGTCCACCTTTTTAAGAATACTTGCAGGAGAAATAGATGCCACAAAAGGAAACGTAAGTTTCGGATCTGGGGAGCGTCTTTCAGTTCTTAAACAAGATCACAACGAATTTGACGACAAGAGCGTCTTAGATACTGTGATGATGGGACACGAGCCTTTATGGAAAATAATGAACGAGAAGAATGCTCTTTATTGCAAGGAGGATTTCTCGGAAGCTGATGGACATCGTGTAGGTGAGCTTGAAGAAAAATTTGCCGAGATGGACGGATGGAATGCCGAGAGTGATGCGGCAAACCTACTAAGCGGGCTTGGCGTGAAGGAAAATCTTCATTATAAACTTATGGGTGAGTTGAATGGTAAAGAAAAGGTGCGTGTGCTTCTTGCGCAAGCTCTATTCGGAAAACCGGACAACCTATTGTTAGATGAGCCTACCAACGACCTTGACATGAGCACAATCATGTGGCTCGAAAACTACCTTTCAAATTTTGAAAATACTGTTTTGATAGTGTCTCACGACCGACACTTCTTAGACTCGGTGAGCACACATATCCTTGACATAGACTATAACGAGATAAATCTATTCTCTGGAAATTACAGTTTCTGGTACGAATCTTCCCAATTAGCACTTCGCCAACAGGCTCAACAAAATAAAAAGGCTGAAGAGAAGAAGAAAGAACTTCAAGAGTTTATCGCTCGCTTCTCTGCCAATGTAGCAAAGAGCAAGCAGACTACAAGTCGCAAAAAGATGATCGAAAAACTCAACATAGAACAGATAAGACCATCTCTAAGAAAATATCCAGGTATCATATTTTGCCCAGAGCGAGAATCGGGCACTAAGATACTCGCCGTTGACAACCTAAGCAAGAGCATAGGCGGAGAGGTGCTTTTTAAAGATGTCAATTTCACAGTTGAGAAAAACGACAAAATAATATTCCTTTCTCGTGAGCCACGTGCCGTCACTGCCCTACTACAAGTTTTGGCAGGTGAGATGAAGCCGGACTCTGGACAGATTGAGTGGGGCGTGACAATCAAAAAGTCATTTCTTCCTCTTAACAACCAAGACTACTTCAACACAGACCTTCCTCTTATCGATTGGTTAGCTCAATTTTCACACGACACAAGCGAATTTTTCCTACGTGGATATTTAGGGAAGATGCTCTTTAGTGGTGAAGAGATTTACAAAAAGGTAAGCGTTCTTTCGGGAGGAGAAAAGATGCGTTGTATGATTTCACGAATGATGATTGAAGAATCTAATACTCTTATCATAGACTCTCCTACCAACCACTTAGACCTCGAATCGATACAAGCCTTTAACAACTCATTGACAAATTTTAAAGGCAACGTACTTATGACTTCACATGACCACGAATTTATAAATACGGTGGCAAACCGTGTAATAGAGATAACACCAAACGGCATGATAGACAAATACATGGAGTTTGATGAGTATATCCTTAGCGACAAGATAAAAGAGACTTTAGATAAACTATACCGATAATGGATTTTTTTAAGGAAACAAATGACGACGACGATGCGTTATTCGTCCGTGAGGATAGATATAATGCAGAGGTAATCGAGAAATTAAGCAGTGACTATGCAAATATAATTGAGACCATTGGTGAAGACGTTGCTCGTGAGGGACTCCTAAAAACACCTCTTCGTGCAGCTAAGGCAATGACCTTTCTGACACAGGGATATGGCATAGATCCGGAGAAGATATTAGAGTCTGCAAAATTCAATGAGAAATATAATCAGATGATTATAGTAAAAGACATTGAGTTTTACTCTCTTTGTGAGCATCATATGCTTCCTTTCTATGGCAAGGCACACGTTGCTTATATTCCAAATGGCACAATAACAGGTCTTTCAAAGGTTGCTCGTGTAGTTGAGGCTTTTGCACGACGCTTGCAAGTGCAAGAACGCCTAACAGTACAGATACATAATTGCATAAAAAAAGTATTACGTCCACAAGGTGTAGCAGTAGTTATTGAAGCTAACCACCTATGTATGCAGATGCGTGGTGTGGAAAGTCAAAATTCAAGAACCACCACAGCCGAATATTCAGGCGTATTCATGACAAGCATGAAAACAAGAGAAGAGTTTTTATCACTAATAAAAAAATAATGAGCGGATTTTTTGGTTGTATTTCAAGAAAAGATGTAGTGGCAGATGTGTTTTACGGCACAGACTACCATTCACACTTAGGAACAAAAAGAGGCGGTTTGGCGTTTTACACAAACGGCAGATTTGTAAGATCGATACATAGTCTTGAAAGTGCCTATTTCAGAAATAAATTTGAACCTGAGTTAGACAAATTTTTCGGATCCCATGTCGGTATAGGCATAATATCCGACAAAGAATCTCAACCAATAACCATAACCTCAACTGTCGGACGTTTCTCTATTGCCACAATAGGACGTATCGACAACATTGATTTTCTTGTTCAAGAGATGATCAATAACGGTCAACACTTCACCGAACTTTCAGAATCTGAAATAAACGCAACCGAACTTATAGCAATAATAATAGGAGCCTCAAAAACGATAACCGAAGGGGTGAAAAAGGTGCAAGACATGATACAAGGCTCGTGCAGTATGCTTATACTTACCGAAGATGCTCTATATGCTGCTCGTGACAAATATGGACGTACTCCGATTGTTATAGGAAAAGACGACATGGGGTTTGTCGCCGCTTTTGAATCGTCTTCATTTTCCAATTTAGGATATGACTCATATAGAGATCTCGGAGCCGGAGAGCTTGTAAAAATCACAGCCGACGGAGTAACAACTCTTATTGAGCCTAACAGCAAATGCCAAATTTGTGCTTTTCTATGGGTATATTACGGCTACCCATCATCATACTATGAAGGGATAAACGTTGAGAGTTGCCGATATAAATGTGGAGCTGCACTTGCAAAATATGACTCTGGAATTGATGCCACAGCAGTAGCAGGCATCCCCGACTCCGGAATTGGTCACGCCTTAGGATATAGCAATGCCATAGGTCTCCCATACAACCGTCCATTTGTAAAATATACACCTACATGGCCTCGCAGTTTCATGCCTCAAAATCAATCTATGAGAGACTTAGTGGCTAAGATGAAGCTCATTCCTAATGAGAAACTAACTAAAGGACAGAAGATCGTATTCCTTGACGACTCGATAGTAAGAGGCACACAACTAAAAGACAACGTCGTAAAATTATACGAGAGCGGCATAGAAAAAGTACATATACGTATCGCCTGCCCACCGTTGGTATATCCTTGTAAGTTCCTTAACTTCTCTACTTCACGCTCTTAATTCGACCTTGTGACACTACGCATGATACGAGACTTGGAAGGAACAGAAAACT
>JAVVUK010000056.1:1086-10821 GCA_036653215.1 Rikenellaceae bacterium | reverse complement strand
TTCTGAAAGCCAATTGCTAAATACAGTATCTATATTTTTCTTATCTATGCCACTAATTGAAAGGCAATGTGCCTTTAGGTCTATCCCAAACCTCTCTCCACGAACAAAGGTCACTTTATAATAAGGATATGAATTTACCTTACCATCAACCTTTGTCAACACATTTTCCGAAGACAACATAAGCGACCCCACCGCCTCTATATACACTGAACAGCGACGTGCAAGGGTATCAAAAACAATATCGTTTATTTTTTCTACAAAATTTTCGGTCATAGATCTATTTCTTTGTTATTATAGACGATTTGAAAGCTCCTTTCATGGCAAGGATAAACGCCACAACTCCAATCACCACAAACGGTATACTGAGGATCTGCCCCATATTAAGAACCATAGATGCCTCAAAAGTCTCTTGCACATTTTTTATCATCTCTATCAAGATTCGACCTGTAAATATCATCGTTAGAGACAACCCTATCATAGCACCCGGCTTTTGAGTTGCGATATTAGTCTTGTAATATAGGAAAATCAGAATGGCGAATATCACGAAATAGAGAATTGCCTCGTATATTTGTGTCGGATGACACGCCGCAGGGGCAAACTCACGTTGCCACTCTCCCGAACGCACAAAAAGAAAGCCCCATGGCATAGAAGTCTCTGTGCCGAAGATCTCCGAATTAAAGAGGTTTCCTATTCTTATGAGCCCACCCACCAAAGGAGCAGCAATTCCGATACGATCTATTCCCCAAAGGAAAGGCACTTTATTTTTACGACCAAAGAGCCACATAGCCACAATAAGACCTATTGTGCCACCATGACTTGCAAGTCCTCCCTCTCTAAGGTTGAGTATCTGAAATGGATGTGTGAGATAATATTCAGGATCATAAAACAGACAGTGACCAAGCCTTGCACCAACGATAGTACCTATAAGATAGTACATAAACATACTATCTAAAAGCTTATCGTTTCCCCATTCTCGCTTCATCATACGTCCCATCAACATGGTACCCAGAATAAAGGCAATCATCCATGCAAGGGAGTAGTAGCGTATTTCAAAGCCAAAAATAGTAAATAGCACGGGGTCAATATCCCATGTCACAAACAAATTTATCATAGTTCGATATTTTAATACGCAAATCTACTTATTTTTTATTTATGGTGCAACTAAGAATCTGTTTAAATTTTATGAAGGGAAAATTATCTTGCCCATTTTATGGTGATTTGACAGAATAAATATTAATTTTGAGATATAAAAAACAATATGTATAACACCATCACAACAAAGGCAACCCTCTCTCTTGACAAATACATACGCATCTATCGTGATGTCGATAAATTCATCGGATTTTGTCGTCAATGTAATAGTTATGCTCATTGTTGGAGTTGTCCTCCTTTTGATTTTGACGTGGATGAGTATATGTCTAATTATGACACTGTAACAATAATAGGGACTAAAATCACTCCCGACAAGAGCTTCTATAAATGTGAAGATCGAGATCGTAACATTAAATTAGAAAGTGAGATAATCTCTTCTGAGAGGCGACAACTTGACTCTTATCTCTTAGATTTAGAACGTGCAAATCCAAATAGTAGAGCTTTTTTTGCCGGAGTCTGTCATTGTTGTGCCGAAAGAGAATGTACTCGTAAAAGAAGCCTTCAGTGTCGTCATCCAGAAGATATGCGTTACTCCTTAGAGGCTTTTGGCTTTGACATAGTACGCACCGCCTCCGAGCTATTAGGCATAGATTTGAAATGGAGCAAAAACGGAGCAATGCCCGAATATTACACCTTAGTGAGCGGACTATTTACAAAACAATAAAAGAGTGTCATTAAAACATTGGTTTTAATGACACTCTTTTAGAGAGATATAGAAGTTATGCTTTTAGAGCTTCGTCAAGAGATATGCCGAGTGCTTTAGCTACACCACCGCCATAAGCAACATCCGCCTTATAACAGTTACGCACATGACGTTGTTGTATAAACAATTGTGCTCCACCAAGTTGACGAGCTGTATTTTCAAAAAGCACTTGTTGTTGAGCCTTTGTCATCAAACGGAAAAGATCGCCCGGTTGACTATAATAGTCTTCGTCGTACTCACGTTCGTTATAGTTAAAAGCATCGCCATAAGTCTTCATAGGAGGCTCTTTCTTTTCTGGAGAATCTACCCATTCACCAAAGCTATTTGGCTCATAGCCCTTTGCAGATCCATAATTACCATCAGTGCGCATCTGACCGTCACGATGGAAAGCATGGAAAGGACAGCGTGGCTTATTGACAGGGATCTCATTGTGGTTAACCCCTAAACGATAGCGTTGTGCATCTCCGTATGAGAAAAGACGACCTTGCAACATCTTGTCGGGAGAAAAGCCTATGCCCTCAACAATATTCATAGGGTTAAATGCCGATTGTTCAACTTCGGCAAAGTAGTTTTCAGGGTTACGGTTAAGCTCTAAGACACCTACATCGTGTAGAGGAAACTCGCTATGTGACCATACTTTTGTCAAGTCAAAAGGGTTGATGCGATATTCTTCAGCCTCTTTTTCTGTCATGAGTTGTATTTGGAATTGCCATTTTGGGAAATCGCCACGTTCAATAGCATCAAAAAGGTCTCTTTGGTGCGACTCACGATCTTTAGCTATAAGAGCTTCCGCCTCAGCGTCAGTCAAGTTTTTGATCCCTTGTAATGTCTTAAGGTGAAACTTAACCCATGTCCTCTTGTTATTTGCATCTATAAAGCTATATGTATGACTTCCAAATCCGTGCATATGACGATACGAAGCAGGGATACCACGATCTGACATGGTGATTGTCACTTGGTGTAGAGCCTCAGGAAGAAGAGTCCAAAAGTCCCAGTTGTTGTCTGCGCTACGCAAGTTTGTTTTAGGGTCACGTTTTACAGCATGATTAAGATCTGGAAATTTCAGAGGATCACGCAAAAAGAAAACAGGAGTATTATTTCCTACTAAATCCCAGTTTCCCTCTTCGGTATAAAATTTCATTGCAAAACCACGAATGTCACGTTCTGCATCTGCAGCTCCACGTTCTCCGGCAACGGTAGAAAAACGAACGAAGCAATCGGTCTTTTTACCTACTTTGCTAAATATTGCAGCACGAGTATATTTTGTGATATCATTTGTGACAGTAAAAGTCCCATAAGCACCAGAGCCTTTAGCGTGCATACGTCTTTCAGGGATCACCTCACGATCAAAGTGTGCAAGCTTCTCCATAAACCATGGGTCTTGCATCATTACAGGACCACGTACCCCAGCGGTTTGTGTATTTTGGTTGTCTGCTATTGGACGACCATTTGATGATGTTAATTTCTTATTATCCATACAAGTTGATTTTTAGAGGTTTATCGTTGTTAAAAACAGGAAACTATAACGTCTTCTATTCGGTGTGAAGATAATTATAAATTTTTTATTTGCAAATATTATTTTTCATAAATTATATATTTTAAATTTGACTTTGGGCGATGGCAGATTTTTTTTACCTTTGCTACCAAAAGATAAAGATTATGAATATAGATGATAAGATAGGAGATATAGCCTTTCAAAGTGTGAACTCACTTTATGGAGAGGTAGATAGGTCGTTGATACAGACCCAAAAAACAAGGAAAGATTTTGTAGGTGATCTTACCCTTGTTGTATTTCCTCTGCTTAAAGCAAGCCGTAAATCTCCTGAAATTACAGGAGCGGAAATAGGCGAAAAAATAGTGTCTGACTCGTCGGAGGTGGAGAGTTATAATGTGGTTAAGGGTTTTCTAAATCTTAAGATGAGGGCTAAATTCTGGGTTGAGTGTTTTAACGATATTCAGAGTGATGAGGCTTTTGGCTGTGGAAAAGAGACAGGCAAGAGTGTGATGATCGAATATTCATCTCCCAATACTAACAAACCGCTTCACTTAGGTCATATTCGTAATAACCTATTAGGATATTCTGTTGCTAAGATCCTTGAGGCAAATGGGAATAAGGTAACTAAGGTAAATCTTGTTAACGACAGAGGTATCCACATCTGTAAATCGATGATTGCATGGATTAAGTTTGGCAATGGAGAGACTCCTCAATCGACTGGCTTAAAAGGAGACCACCTTGTAGGGAAATACTATGTGGCTTTTGACAAGGCTTATAAAACAGAGATAAAAACGCTCATGGATGAAGGGCAGAGCGAGGACGATGCTAAGAGAAACGCTCCTATTTTCCTTGAGGCTCAAGATATGCTTCGTAAATGGGAGGCCAAAGATAGCGAGGTATACTCTCTATGGGAAACCATGAATGGATGGGTTTATGACGGCTTTGATGTGACCTATAAAACTATGGGGGTCAACTTCGATAAGATATATTACGAGTCTAAGACATATCTTCTTGGGAAGGAACTTGTAAACAAGGGACTTGAGATGGGAGTCTTTCATAAACGAGAAGATGGCTCTGTGTGGATCAACCTTGAGAGCGATGGGCTTGATGAAAAGCTTCTTTTACGTGCCGACGGCACTTCTGTATATATGACTCAAGATTTAGGGACCGCCTATGAGCGTCAGTCGGAGTTTCATTTCGACAAGATGACCTATGTCGTTGGGAATGAGCAAAACTACCATTTTCAAGTTCTTAAGTTGATACTTAAAAAGTTAGGTTGTCAATGGGCGGACAACATATATCACCTCTCTTACGGCATGGTGGAGCTCCCTGAAGGAAAGATGAAGTCACGTGAAGGGACTGTTGTTGATGCCGATGATCTTATGGAAGAGATGGTTACCACAGCACGTTCTATGTCTAAGGAGCTTGGTAAGTTAGAAGGTCTTTCACAAGTTGAAGCCGATGATGTTTGTACTATGATAGGTCTTGGGGCTTTGAAATATTTTATTCTTAAGGTTGATCCTAAGAAAAACATGATGTTCGACCCTAAAGAATCGATAGACTTTAACGGTAATACAGGTCCTTTTATCCAATATACACACGCTCGTATACGTTCTCTTTTGCGTAAAGCCGAAGAGTTGAAAATAGGCTACCAAAGAGTACCTATTTCCACCTCTTGCCTTTTGGCAGACAAAGAGATAGAGATAATACAGATGCTTAATAATTATGAAGCTACGGTTGCCGTTGCAGGAGAAAATATGTCCCCTGCCATGATTGCAAACTACTGCTACGACCTTGCTAAACTCTTTAATCAATATTACCATGAGTTTCCTATGATGAAAGAGGAAAATGTGCAAGAGAGGAATAAACGCATTACGATATCGCTTGAGGTAGCTTCAATAATAAAAAGAGGTATGTTATTATTAGGTATCGGCGTGCCTGAAAGGATGTAATTATGCAACATATAACCCTTTCGCAACTTCAAAGCAAAATAAAATTTACGCTCGAAGATAACTTCTCCGAGTGTTGGGTTGCTGCCGAGATAAACGAGATTAACGTTAATAATTCGGGGCATTGCTATATTATGTTTGTTGAGAAGGGGGGTGACAACCAAGTTCCACGTGCTAAAATTAGCGGTGTCATTTGGAGATCACAATATACAATGCTAAATAGCTTTTTCCGTGAGGCAACAGGACAACCATTACACTCAGGGATAAAAGTCCTTGTTAAGGTATCTGTAAACTATCACGAACTTTACGGCATCTCTTTAGTTGTTAAAGACATAGACCCTACATATACACTTGGAGATATGGAACGCCAACGCCAAGAATGTATAAATAAACTTAAGGAAGACGGGATCTTCGAGATGAACAAGGAGCTTGATATGCCTTTGGTTCCACAACGTATTGCTGTCATATCGTCGGATAAAGCTGCCGGTTATCAAGATTTCATAAATGAGCTTAATGGAAATGAGTATGGTTATCATTTTACCACTTCACTATATGTTGCTTTTATGCAAGGCGAGGAGGCAGAACGCTCTATTATAGAAGCTCTTAACACCATAGCTGACAAGATGGATGACTTTGATACAATAGCTATAATTCGTGGTGGTGGTTCGCAAAGTGACTTGGCTTGTTTTAACAGTTACCGCATTTGCAGTTATATAGCTCAGTTTCCACTTCCAATACTCACAGGGATAGGACATAACAAAGATGTCTCTGTTGCTGATATGGTCTCTTTTGTAAGTCTAAAAACACCAACAGCAGTTGCGGGTTGGTTTGTAGATAGAGCTCATTCTTTTGAGCAGAAAATAGATAAATATGGCGAGCTTATTGTTAAAAGTGCGAGAGATGTGCTACAACTAAAATCTCAAAATATAGACCTTTTATGGCAGCAACTGCGGCATAACACCTCCGAGAGTATACACGCTAACGAGATGTTGCTTAACACGCTCCATAGAGAGATATTTGCCAAGTCGTCTACCTTAATTAAAATGGAAAGTCAAAAGCAGATACAGCTATTTAACTATCTTAAAGAGAGAAGTGGTAGAGTTATTGTTTCACGTGGAGAAAAGGTTGATGGTTATATAAACGACATAAAAACATTGTATGGCTTGTTCCTTGCAAGAAGGCTTTCTCAAGTTGAACTTTTAGATAGTAAAATAAAAGGTTTTGATCCCGACCGAATATTAAAAATGGGATATAGCATTGCCACCATTGGAGGCAAGAGCATAAAAAGCGCAAAAGATGTTAGCGTTGGACAAAAGATAGATATACGATTGACCGATGGCACAGTTAAAACACAAGTGATATGAAAAAAAATGAGATAACGTATAATGCTGCCGTTGAGAGCATTGAAGAGATAATAGAAAAACTTGGTGATGACCAGATGGATGTTGACCTACTGTCTAAAGAGGTGAAGCGTGCTTCGGAACTCATCGCTATATGTAAAGAGAAGTTGCGAGATGCCTCAAAAGGAGTTGAGGATATCGTAAAAAGCTAAAGGGTGCCATGCACCCTTTTATTCGCTAAAAACATTATTTATATCATGATTGTGTGGATGTAAAGTGTCGTTAACGCTTGTTATCCACCAACTTATACAATTTATCTCCACGTCTGACCAACTCTTTTGTGATAAGAGAACATTTGTTTCCTTGTTCTACTGTTGGTTGACTTATAAGATCGAGACGTAACTCACCTACCATTTGTTCGACAACCCCTGTTGTATCACCAACGATAATTATCTCTTCATCAACACTTAGTGGTGCTGCTTCAACAAGGACTTCTGCAACGCCCAACTTGCTGAAGTAGTTAGTTACCTTGCCTACATATATCTTGCTTTTTGTGGCAGACGACCCATAAGCATCACTCCACTCCCCAAGTCTACGTCCGAGATAATAACCATCCCAGAACCCTCTGTTAAAGACTGTTGAAAGCTTTTCTTTCCATGCGGCTATTTTTTCTTGTGTGTAACTTCCGTTTTCGATAGACGAGATAGCTTCACTATAACATTCAGACACACGTTTTACATATTCTGCAGGACGAGCCCTCCCTTCGATTTTTAAAACACGAACCCCTGCCTCAAGAACTTTATCTAAGAAGTCTATGGTACATAAATCTTTGGGAGACATTATGTGTTTGTTTTCGATCACCAACTCTGAACCTGTATCCATATCTTTAACCTCATAGCTGCGACGACAAATTTGCCTACATCCGCCCCTATTTGCCGAGATGTTATATTCATGAAGGCTGAGGTAGCATTTCCCAGACACAGCCATACACAACGCTCCATGTGCGAACATCTCTATCTTAATCAACTCACCCCTTTTACCACGTATGTCACGTTCACGAATTTGGTCGTAAATATAACGAACTTGTTCCATGTTAAGCTCACGAGCAAGCACCACCACGTCGGCATAGCGAGCATAAAACTCTAAGGCTTCGATATTCGATATGTTGAGCTGTGTAGATAGGTGTACCTCAACCCCTACCTTGTCGGCATACATAAGTGCCGCTTGATCTGACACTATAACCGCCGATATTCCGGCTTCCTTTGCTCTGTCTATGACGTTACGCATGGTTTGCATATCTTCATCATACAGGATACAATTCACAGTTAAATAGCTCTTTAGGTTATTTTCTTTACATATAGATACTATCTTTGTGAGGTCGTCTAACGAAAAATTTGCTGACGAGAGAGAACGCATATTAAGTTGTTCTACACCAAAATATATAGAGTCGGCACCTCCTTGTATTGCAGCCATCAGCGACTCATATGAGCCAACTGGAGCCATTACTTCTATCTCTTTTCTTAAAATCATTTGTCTCTCTTTATAAGTCCTTTTGCGATATTGCGTAACACCTCTTTGCGGTTGTCGCCAATCTGCATGGTGTTTAATATGGTCATGGCATCTTCAAAATATAGATCTATCTCTTTTTGACAATCTTCTTTTATGTTATGCTTTTCAAATAGTGCTTTTACAGCTGTTATCTTATCTTCGTTATTTTCAAATTTCTTTTTTAGAGTGTCGTGCAGCTCCTTACTCTCCTCTGCAGATGCCTTTTCATCATATCGAACGACCAAAAATGTCTTCTTGCCTTCTATGATATCACCACCGACCTTCTTTCCGAGCCTCTTTTGATCACCAAAGCTATCTAACATATCGTCTTGAAGTTGAAAAGCTATGCCAAGCTCTGTGCCAAAGCGATATACCTGCTCTTGCAGATGCTCAGAAGCTCCTGCCACCACAGCACCCATCTTCATAGAGCCTGCAATGAGAACAGCGGTTTTTAGATCTATCATATTTATATACTGACTCCTTGACACTATGTTTAAGCTCTCGAAATCCATGTCATATTGCTGTCCTTCACATACCTTTGTTGACATATCGTTAAAGATAGGAAGCAACTCTGCTACATAAGGACTATTGCTTAATAACTTGTAAGCATAAATAAGCATGGTATCTCCCGAAAGGATAGCTGTATTTACGTCCCACTTTACATTTACGGTAGGTCGTGAACGTCGTACTGAGGCGTTGTCCATTATATCATCGTGGAGAAGCGTGAAGTTGTGAAATATCTCTACTGCAATTGCCGTGTCGAATGCCTCATTAATATCACCCTCCAACATATCGCAAGTCACAAGTAATAATAGCGGACGTATCCTTTTACCTCCAACTTCCATTATATACCTAAAAGGATCGTATAATCGTACCGGTTCCGGCGATAGAGGTAGCCCTGTTATCCTCTCTTCCAAAATTGCTGATAGTGTCTCAGATTTAATCATGTTAATTATTTTTTACAAAAATAAGAAAGAAAATGGTGAAACTACCGAAATAATACGTATTTTTGAAGTTAGAAATAAACAATCACACAAATAAATTATGTTATAGTGCTCATATAGAGTGCATGATAAGCTAATAAAATTAATTATATGAAAAAGGTAGCAGTAGGTATTGACATAGGTGGCACAAATACTGTATTGGGTCTTGTTGACAAAGAAGGTAATATTTTTGGTGAAGATACCGTTCATACAAAAGACTTCCCCGATTTTGATCAATATTTAGAAGAACTATATGTTCATATCACAGCTCTGTTAGATGCCGGAAATGAACAATTTGAACTTATCGGTATAGGTATCGGTGCGCCTAATGCAAATTACTACACAGGAGAAATTGTAAATGCTCCTAACCTGCTTTGGGGAGGTGTTATACCTTTTGTTAAGAAGTTGCAACATTATTTTCCTAACATACCGATAAAACTTACAAACGATGCAAATGCCGCTGCTATTGGAGAGATGGTCTTCGGTGGTGCAAGAGGAATGAGAGACTTTATTGTGGTTACTCTTGGCACAGGTCTTGGTAGTGGATTTGTTTGTAATGGAGAGG
>JAVVUK010000056.1:0-1076 GCA_036653215.1 Rikenellaceae bacterium | reverse complement strand
ACACATGATAATAAATCGTACAGGTAGGGTGTGCGGATGTGGCAGGAAAGGCTGCTTGGAGACTTACGTCTCAGCAACAGGGATTAAACGTACTGCTTTTAAGTTACTTGCAGACAGACAAGACGATAGTGAGTTCCGCAACTATTCTTATCACGATCTTACTGCCGAGATGATAACTAAGGCTGCCCTAAAGGGAGATCCTCTTGCTATCGAGGCATACGAATATACTGGTATGCTTCTTGGACAAGCTCTTGCAGATGCTGTTACTATAACATCTCCAGAGGCTATCTTCTTGTTCGGAGGTCTTGCTAAAGCAGGCAAATACATTTTTGAGCCTACTAAAAAATATATGGAGATGCATATGTTACCGCTTTTCCGTAATAAGATAAAGCTCCTTCCATCGGGCATAGACAATAAGAACGCTGCTGTTCTTGGTGCGTCGGCCCTTGCATGGAAAGAGGTGCTAAAAGATTAGAAACTAATTAACACACTAATAAAAATGTTATGAAAAGAGTAAGTCTAATTCTATTTATGCTGTTGCTCTCTGTCTCTGTCGTCTTTTCACAAGAAATAGACAAAAAGGCAAATAGAGTGGCTCTTCGTGAAGCCCGCAGAGAGGCCGAAAATAACATTCAATCTGATCTCTTTAAAGAGATTGTTAAATCTTTAAATGAGAGAAGTTTCGTCGTTGAGGTCAATAAGATAAGTTTTAAAAATGGAGTTGCGAGACTTGTGAATGCAACGACAAACTTTATCGCTCTTGATGGAAATTCTGCCATTGTACAACTAAGCTCAAACAGAAATTATATCTTCGGTCCTAATGGAATTGGAGGTATCACTGTTGAGGGTAGCCCCTCAAACCTTAAGATCGTGACAGATAAAAAAGGAAACGTAACCTTGTCTATGTCGGTGCAAGGTATTGCGATCTCGGCTCAAGTGACCATTGTGGTTCCTAAAAATAGCAATCGTGCCATAGCAACCGTGATGCCTAATTTTTATAGTCAACGTATTATTCTTAATGGCACAATATGTCCTTTAGACAAATCTACTGTTTTTAAAGGTAGGGTTATTTAGGC
>JAVVUK010000055.1:0-10850 GCA_036653215.1 Rikenellaceae bacterium | reverse complement strand
ATGTATTTCATTTATCATCTTTTTCTAACAACAAAACTACAACATGGACAATCGTTTTAAAATTAGAGTGTCAAGGCTTGACACTATTTTTTAATCAGCAGTGTATAGTCGCTATTTTCGCATAAAAAAGATGACTAAAAAAATGGAAGGCACTACTCGTAATCCAGAGAAGCATCAATATGCTTATCTCTTATATATGGATGGTAAGCTTCAGAAGGATATATGTGAGAGGGTCGGGATAAATCCAAAAACCTTGCAGGCATGGATATCGGCAGGCGGCTGGAAGGAGAAGAGAGGTTCTAAAGCAGCTTCTCCTGACACCTTGATAAATAAGCTGATGCTTAAGGCTGATGAGATGATATCAAGTGATGAATTCACCGATGACACATTCGGTGGCTGTGAAGCGGTGGCAAAGGTTATAGGACAAATTAAAAAATTAAAAAACGGAACCACGCCAAGCGACAGAATTCGCACGCTCTTAGACTTTGGCGACTGGTTAATTATAGAGGCACGGCTTAATAATAATATAGACGATAGCTTCATAAAGCTACTTAATTCACTGCATGACAAGTATATAACTAATATTCAAAGCAATGGCGAAGATTGGTAGCGAGTTGCTAAAGAGGTGGAAGGAGCGTTGCAAGCTTATTCATGAAACAACCTTTGAATTTGTAGACAAGGTAAAAAAAGAGGTGCGGACAACAAGAGCACGTATAGACTACGCCTATTTTGTCGACACCTATTTTAAACATTTAGCAAAATCGGAATGTGGCAAATTTCAAATAGATGCAGCTAATAAGATCAAGAAAAACAAAAACCTAACCGCCTTATTCGAATGGGCACGTGGGCACGCTAAGAGCACGCACATGAGTCTTCTTATACCTATTTGGCTACTAATTCAAAAGGAGAGAAACATAAATGTAATGCTCTTAGTGTCTAAAAGTGAAGAGAGCGCTAAAAGGTTGTTAGGTGACTTGCAAGCTGAGCTTGAAAATAACCGAAACTTAATTAGTGACTTTGGCGATTTCAAGGGTTTGGGCAATTGGACAGATGGAGAATTTACTACCAAAAACGATGTAATGTTCATTGCTTTAGGACGAGGGCAATCGCCTAGAGGTATAAAGAATAGGGGGTGCAGACCCGACTACATCGTCATCGACGATATAGATGATGATGAAATAACACATAATAAGGCTCGTGTGGACAAGGCGTTGCAGTGGGTGCTTACGGCACTTGCTGGAACAATGGCGATGGGGCGAGGACGCTTCATAATGGTTGGCAATAGAATATCCAAAAATTCAATCCTCACACGCTTTGCAGATCGTCCTGCAATTCACCACACCGTCGTTAATGCTATTGACGTAAAAGGAAGGCCTTCCTGGTATCAAAACTACACGCTAGATGAAATAGCAAATTTCCGTACATTAATGGGAGAACGGAATTTTCAACAGGAATACATGAACAATCCCATTGTGGAAGGTACTATATTTCAAGAAAGACATATCCGTTATGCTAAAATACTGCCCCTAAAGAAATATAGGACACTCATATGTTACACTGACCCATCTTTTAAAAATTCATCACACAATGACTTTAAAGCCACTATGTTAGTTGGCAAGACCGCAAAAGGCGAATATCATATAATACAAGCTTATGCAGATCAAACGAGCGTTAAAAATATGGTTGAATGGCATTACCAAATAAAGCAATATGTTAACGGAGAGGTGCCTGTGATGTACTATATGGAAGCAAATTTTATACAAGATATTTTACTTGATGAATTTCGTAAAGAGGGTGAGATGAGGGGTGAACACATAGCTATTCGTGGCGATATGCGCCGCAAGCCTGATAAATTTGCTCGCATAGAAGCTATTTCGCCATACTTTGAGCGTGGACTTGTTATATTAAACGAATTAGAGCGTAATTCTATCGGAATGATAAATCTTGTAGAACAGCTGTTAATGTTCGAAAGAGGCTCAAAGGTTCACGATGATGCACCAGATGCTCTTGAGGGAGCTATACACCTGCTTAACAAACGAACCACAACAGGTGTGGCAAGCTACACTTCCGGACAACGACAAAACCTTAAATATTAACATTATGTTTATAAACAAATACGACCTTAAGAGTGTCGTCGAACTCTATCAAATAGAGGAATACACTGGAGGCGATGATGTGCACTTAGATATGGCCATCAACACAGCTATAGAAGAGGTTAGAGGCTATTTATCACGCTATGACACTGATAAAATATTCTCAGCTTCAGGGAGCCAAAGATCACCTTTAGTACTTGAGATAACAAAGATAGTGACACTCTACTACATGGCGCAGAAGTGCAATGTGGACATTGTTTTTGAAAACGTAAAGAGTCGCTATGACAACGCTATCAAAAAGCTACTCGACATTAATAAGGGTGTGCTCAACCCTGGCTTCCCAACAATCAAAAATACCGACGGAACAAGCAATGTAATGTTCGCTTGTGGCTCCAATAAAAAATTATGCCGCACCGATGAGTATTAGAGTCTTTAAAACACCTTTAAATTCTTTTTAAATGGCACGAAACATAAAAAACAATAAGATACAAGCAATGACAAACAATGCCCCTAAAACAGCTCAAAATAACAAAATATCATCCCACCGCACAGGAGGGGAGTTGACGCAAAAAATTATAGCAAAAAACGTCTCCGCATCGAGAAAGGATGTAGGGGCTTGGCGCAAAGCGCAAAAAGAAGCACACAAGACAGATAATCCGCGTCGTGTGCTACTTCATCAATTATACGACGATATGTTACTTGATGGACACTTAACTTCTCAGATAGAGTTACGCAAGAGTTTTACAGCGGCAGCACCATTTAAAATAGAGAAGGATGGGAAGATAGACGATGAGCTAACAGATCTGTTCGCAAATTCATTGTGGCTGGACAGTATCATTGACCATATCCTTGACACGATGTTTTTCGGAGCTTCGCTCGTAGAACTTGATTACGACGGTGTAAATTTGAACGTATCACTCATCCCACAAACGAATATTGTGCCGGACAAGGGGCTCTTCTACTTCGATTATTCAGCCGATGCGGCACTCTCATATCGTGAGATGAAAGAATATGGGACGTGGCTGTTGGAGTTCGGAGAAGAGAGGTCTTTAGGACTTATAAATAAAGCTGTTCCGCACGTTATCTTCAAACGATTGGCTCAGTCATGCTGGGCGGAGCTTTGCGAGATATACGGAATTCCGCCACGCACACTACGCACAGATACAACCAACGGTGAGCGAATGATACAAGCAAAGACGATGATGGAGGACATGGGTTCTGCTGCATGGATGATAATAGACACAGATGAAGTTTTTGAGTTCGCCAAAGGAGTGGCCACTAATGGGGAGGTATATGACGGTCTGATAAAACTTTGCACAAACGAAATTTCCCTTATAATTTTAGGAGCTGTTGTCGGACAAGATACTAAAAACGGTAATGAAAGCAAGGAGAAAAGTAGCATAAACCTGCTCAAAGGGCTTGTTAAAAAAGATAAAATTTATGTGCAGAAGCAGATAAATTCAACCGTGATCCCGGCACTTGAGCGTATAGGTGTTATCCCTCAAGGCGCGAGCTTCGCCTTTCATAAAGAGATCGATACGGCTACACTATGGTCACAGGTCAAAGAGGCAATGCCATATGTAGACTTCGACATCGAGTGGCTAAACAGCACTTTTGGAATGCAAATCACGGGTTTAAAAAATCAACCTCCCTCACTTCCGGATCCGAATACGAAGAAAGAAAAACTGTCACTTGGAGTAGATGATTTTTTCGCCTAAGCCCTGCGAACTACTACGTAGGGCTTCATGCAGCTTGTAATGAGCTATACAAGGACGGCAAAGTAACGCTATCGAAAGCTAAGGATACATTTAACAAAGAGGTATTCGATGATGCGATGCAGACCCTTTACAAGAATGGCGAGTACTCCGAAGGGCTGCTTAGGTCAAAGGAGGTGAAGAACCTCATCAACGAGACATACAAAATATTATGCTCATCTATTGGTAGTAATATATCTGAGAGCATACCACCCGCCATGTTACACCGCCTTGAGAATAGCGTATTTATATTCTCAGGTTTCAAAACCATGCACGAAATGAGAGAAGCTAGCACCTTGCTTCTTACTCCTGAAGGCAATGTTAAACCGTTCTATTTATTTAAAAACGACGTGACGGCGATAAATAGCAAGTATAATGTCAATTACTTGCGTGCCGAATACGACTTCGCTGTCAGCTCCTCACAAATGGCGGCACGGTGGGAAGCTTCCGACGATGACGACGAAGGGATCTTGTTGCAATACCGTACCGCCAAGGACGATCATGTACGTGCGGAACACCGTCCGCTCGACGGGATAACGCTACCGAAAAAAGACAGCTTCTGGAACTCATACTATCCTCCGAACGATTGGGGGTGCCGCTGTACGGTAGTGGAAGTTCTTGCAGACGATTACCCTACGAGCGACGCTGATGAGGCGGCGGCAATAGGCAATAGAGCCCTAAGCGTAAAAGGGGTAAAGAGTGAGATTTTTAAGTTTAATCCCGGTAAGGAAGAGAAGATCTTTCCTCCCAAGCACTCGTATTTCCCAAAATGCTCGGACTGTAAGCTCAAGGGAAAGGTGTCTCTTACTGTCCGAGACAGTAGACTTCCTCAATGCGGAGCCTGTGGCGAGATATTTAAACAATGTGCCAAGAAAACAGAAATCAAACTAAAAGAGTGGAGAGATAAGACAATACCAAACAGAGGACTATCGCTCAAGGGCAAGAATTTCGCTTCCGGAGAACTATTAGTTACACGGGGATCGGTAAAGGACATTGTAGGTCACACCGAAAACCTCAAGGTCTTAACAAGTTTGTTCGACATAGAGAAAGATGCTAAAAATTATAAATACATAGGGTGGGGCGAGTGTCATGTGAGTAAAAAGACAGGTAAAAGAAAGCACCCTGAAGCTGAGTACTTTTTATATTACGAAATGGATATCAAAGGGGAGAAGTTCTATGCCAACGTAAAAGCCCACAAACACTTTAATAGAGAAGTATTATACTGTATCAGACAGAAGTGTAACACCCAGGGTCTAAACAAAGGGCTACCGGCGAATATTGATAGGTATAAAAGAAAATAAAGACTACCGAAAGCGTCGATAGGGTGCAATCCCCTAAGCGTCTGACATCAAGTAATCTTTATTTTCTGCAAATATAACACAAAAAATGCAAAACCAATAAAAATAATGAATTATATTAAAATAATTGAAAAAAAAGTGCTTAAAGATGTCCGTATAAAGATGGCTGAAGAGTTCGATCGCAACTTCGAGCGGCAGGCTTTTTTCAACAGGCGCTGGAAGGCGTCCCGTGGTGGAGGACACACGCTCCTAAAAACAGGACGCCTACGCCGCTCTCTGTTGTCTCGTGTTGAAGGTAATAATATCCGCTTCTCTTCTGACGCACCTTATGCTAAGATACACAACAAGGGTGGAAAAATACCCATCACACCAAAAATGAGACGCTTCTTTTTATTTAAGTTTCACAGCACTAAAGATACTTTTTACTACAATATGTCTCGCCACAAGGCCAATAAAATAACTATGCCGAAACGGCAATTTATAGGCTACCACCGGGCGTTGGACAAGCCAGTAAACCAAACCATAGAACACGTCCTTGATCGGGAAGCAAAAGAGCTATTTAAGCAAAACGAAGAACTATTTAAACGTTTAAGACGTCATTAAACCATCTTTAAACTATATTTAAACATGAAAACAATTTTGAAAATTATTCAAAATAGGCTATCAGATGAACCAAAATTAAGGTACATCGCCGAAAATTGGGGGCAGTTGGAACTGGAGAACCCACCCCTCCTATTTCCTTGTGCATTAATAGACCTTACCGAAGTGAACTACTCAAGCAACCTCCTTAAATCACAACAAGCACAAGTGACATTAACGCTAAATATAGCTAATAAATTGCAAAATGTATCTTATAACGCATCTCTGGATGCAAAAAATACCGCTTATGAATATTACGATTTATTGGAGGGCGTAAGTAAGCTTCTCCATGGCTATTCCCTTTCCGGAACATCCCCCCTTTGCCGCACATCGCTGCGGAAAATGACACGACAGGATGGCATCAAAGAATATCAGCTAACATTTACCTTATCTTATACAGATCAACTTTAATCATAAAAAAGGAGTGCAATATTGCACTCCTTTTTATATATCCATCCCATCAAAGAAGGTGTGTTTAAGACTCTTTTCAGCTATCCTCTTGTGCTCACTCCTTATCTCGCTTTCAACATTGATTTTAAGCATATTTAGAAATGAGTGATAGCTGATGTGGTAGCGGTCTCGGATGTGATGCCTCCACGTCCAACGCCAACATCTGTCTTGTCGCCCTATCTCATACTTTTCAAGGGCGGCGTGTTGCACGTCCCTCACGCGCTCCAAGTAGTTAAATCGGGTATATGCCATTAGTTTATAATATTATTGTTAATGCCTATAAAACTCACTTCTATCACCTCTTTCGACTTTTTTTGCGATTTAAAAAACACATCTTTATTTTCATAGCGTAAGCCGTTTTTATGCGCCATTATTAGCTTCTTGTGAACATCTTTTAGTTCGTCGCTGCTCATCTGACTTAGTATTTTGCCTTTCCCAAACCTGTCACCTCTTACAAGCTTATTAATATCGTCCCATTTGCCGTTAGGAAATCTCATCCATCCAACACCTGTAATAACGTTCAAACAGTCACTTATTAGCCTTTTACGCTCACTATTCTGTTCTTGCTTACTCTTACATGGCACGCCTTGTTTTATGGCACTTATCAGATTTATTAGCTGCGCTTCGGTCATCTCTTTACTTGAGATTACACCGTAAGAGGCGTACATATCTTTTTTTGCATCCTCAAGGCCGTAGGCTCGAATTAATATCTGCAACTTCTTAATTAAGCGGTCTTTCATAATCGGTATTTATTTTTAAAAAACTCGTAATTAAACTCCTCACACAACCTATCAGCATCTCGCATAGCAGGCTCAATAAAGTCGTTTACCTCTCCGTAGTTCGAGGCATTCTCTTTTAGAAGTGTTATAATTCTGTCGTCACCGACAAGCTCCTGCAGATAGATCATAAACGCTTTATCTTCGTGCCACTCCACGGAATACACGCGTTCAATGCCCGATTTTATACGGCGCATAAACTGTGGAACACCTATCTTATTTTTGCGAACCATCTTTTCAAATTTATCGATAAGTTGTGATGTCCCGATAAGCACAACGCCGCAATAGCGAGGCTTCACAAGTATATCATAAATCTGTTTCATAAGCCCTATAATGGGAAGTTTTAGATTTTCTGCCTCGTCAATGATAAGAAGAGGCTTACGCCCCATATGACTCAATTCCTTCATACGAGCCTCTATCTTCCTTAGCTTTGACACCTTGTCCCCCTTGCACTCTAAGTTCATTGTATGCATAATATCATCGATGACATTCACCATTGTGTGCAGCGCACCCACGGTGATGCGGTAAACGACATCCTGCTTGTTTGCCTCTACAAAGCAGTCAACAGTGTATGTCTTCCCTACTCCGGTGTCACCGATGATCGTTTTGATGGTAGCAAAATCTTTTGCTTCATATAGATAAGCTTCGATACTCATGCTTTGCAAGGTATCAACTTTATACCACCACTCGCGCTCGAAAGCTAATCCCACATACTTTGCTATCATAGACAACTGACGAGTTTTGATGGTCGATTTTGTGATAGAATATTTACCATTGCGCACCTGTGACAAGAAAGCTTCATTTATATTAAGGTCATTCGCTATCTTAACAGCAGCGCATCCGGTATCTTTTATGTAAGCAACGAGCGCACTCGTTATCATTTCCTTTTGTTCGATCGAATATTCCATTTTTATACTGTTTTAACGTTTCGTTTAAGTGATTTTTTCAAAAGTTCTATGTGCATTAGCTCTTTGTCTTTAACATCCGTTTTATCCGCTCTCTGCTTCGCCTTAATGGCCTTGCTTTCTGCTTTGACAGCCGAATTTATAGCTTCTTCCTTTGTGTTGTTGTACGCTTTCTTAGGGCTCTTGTAACTGTTGAGCGCCATCTCAAGCGCAAACCGATCCCCACCCCTCATCGTGTTAATGTCTTCTAATAAATCGACTTCAAAATCTTCTACCTCCTGCAATTGCTGGAGCTTCCTTTGCTCATGATGTTGCCTGATACGCTTCTCTTCATCCGTCGCCTCGTATGTCGAAATACAAGCCTCATCGACACGATTAATAGTCATCATATAAATCCCTTCAGCGTCGTACATATCTGCGCTATCCCCATCAGCATACAGCATCACCTCGCATTTTGCACTATATTTGGTGTATTTAGCAATCAGTGCTTTGCTATGTGCATCGATAGGTAGTTCGTAACGCACCTTGCGCCCCTCACGCATCACACTCACTATTCCACGTGCAGATGTGATATTCACCTCGTGCCCGGTGGTCGTAATGCGACGATAATCTTGTTCTGTGTATGTCCCGCATTGCGGATTTTTGGTATTCACAAAGCGCTCCTGCGGCGTAGTTCCATCTGCAAGGGTTCGGTTATTGAAATTGTAGATGATTTCATCAAGTTGTTTTTTCGCCTCTTCATACGTCGGAAGGGAGTCAAGGGTGAAGTAGTCCGGGTTTGCTTGGTTCTCGACGCTCTGTGAGCCGAACGAGGTGTCAAACAAATTATAAAGACCTCTTAAAGACCCTTTAAAGACTTTAAACAGACGTTCCGCAGGATTGGCTTGCGAGTTGTGCGGAGCTATCGTCCTCACCCTCTTTGCGACCATTTTAAGGTATTCCTTCGCTTTGTTAGAGGTATATGCCCCGTGGTTGTCCGAAAGGAATTCCAACACCCTACAATTCGCATTCAGTGGGTTGCTTACAGCATTTGCCACCGCCTCACGCATCGTGTTGTAGTTCTCGGAGCTCACGCGCTCTTTCCCGAGAGAGTGCCCTACTATATATCCGCTCGCCACATCACTTACAAGGATAGTGTATAGCTTACGTGTTTTTGCGTCTCCTTTTTTTGTGTAATATCGGTAAGATATAGTACCAGAAGCATCGGCACACCATAACGAATTAGCATGCTCAAGCTTGCGAGAGGGAACATATGTTTGCACCATTTTACAGAAGTACTCCTTGCCATGTCTTTGCAGAGCCGTTAGCTCTTGTATGCGGTTTGTTGCTAAATATTTGCTAAATAATGACAAAGACACAGGGCGTTCGTCTAGCTCTCCCATAGCTTGCTGATACTTTTTATAAAGATCTATCTTTGTTCCTTTACCGGCATTCCCGAAATTCATGTAATAAGATAGTATCAATGTTTCATGCACCGCCATATCTCTTACCTCTCCTGTCGTCGTGTCGACGAAAGAAGTTTTTTTGCCGAGTATCGCCGCATTGGTATTGCCGTATTTGGCGGACACTAACGCCTTCCTTATCACCGTCCTGTCGCCTGCGATTAAATCGATTTTATTCCTAAGACTTCGACCGGTACTTATCTTTAAGCCTTCAAGTTTACGCTCGGCAATAACAAGAGCTACCCACTCGTAAAACTCTTTGATCGTCTTAAAGCCTAACGTGTGGTAGTAACCATCTTCAACACTATTTTTAATAAACGTAACCCACGCCACACTCTCGGCAAGTTGTAACGCTTTTTTTGCCGCTAATGCCTTACCTGTAATTTCACTCCCATAATGCTTGTAATAGCTCACATCGTCTATCTCTATGAGATCCTCTACTTTCTCCTCTACTTCATTCTTAACTTGCACCCATCGCTCCCTGCTCATCACATTCCCTCCTGCCTCTGACATAAAGTTTATCAGCTCTTGCTTGTTTGGCAATAGAGAGCGATAACATACAGGCGCACGATTGGGTATGCGGTCGAGATCATACCAAAAACCACCGTCCTTAAACCCATACCTCCACGCCTTACCTGTGTCGCCCAAAAAATATTCTTGGTTCTCCACAGCCTTACACCATGAGATGGGGAGGGTTTTCTTGTAGTCAGACCTTAGTCTTCTAACATAAAGATCACTCACACCGCAGACTTCAATCACCACACGCTCCGAGAGCCATACGGTAACATTGTCGTCATCGTTATGCCTTATCTTTATGTCGTTGCGTATTATCATTGTTTTGTATTTGTGGCACTGCGTGTGCCTGTGCTCCTGCCAAGGACTCGAACCCTGGCGTATGCCATTCAGGAAAATTAATTACATTTGTTACAACTAAATACCTTTTTTATGAAATATATCTCTGTTATAACCCTTAAATCCATGGGGAAAAAGACGAAGAAAATCCCACAAAAAACAACTAATCATGTATTGGCGATGCTCCCTTGTGATACCTTTCTAATCGATACTGACGTAGAATGTCAAGATCCTCTTTACACTGAGGACGTCTGTATTGACGAATTACCAAGATCTGGTGGGGAGGATTATCTTTACAGTCACGTCTTTTATATAAAAATAGAAGTAGATGAGATGTCAAGGCTATACAACCTGTATAAATTTTTTGAGTCATTTGCTGAAGTAAATTTCTTCTCTTTTGAGATAACTCGCTGTCATATTGAAGATAGTTTTGATAGTTAATCATATGCGTTGGTGTTAGTGTCATTGTTTTGTATTCGTATCAGGCACCGCCTGTGCTCCTGCCGGGGACTCGAACCCCGGCGTATGCCCTTCAGGAAAATTTAGTTATATTCGGATCGTCAAACAACATTATTAACTAAATCAAATTACCATGAAACTACTATCTTTAACATTTCCTTACCAAAATGGAGATTTTGCCC
>JAVVUK010000054.1:0-10902 GCA_036653215.1 Rikenellaceae bacterium | reverse complement strand
ATACTCACGTACCCAAGTACGCTCCGTTTTCAATATCTCGCAAGCCTTGAAAAATTCATTCTTTATGAGGTCTTAAAAAAATAATGCCTTTCTGAGCAAGCTCAAAGGCATTAGTGATTTTTAAGATGCCTTCGGCATTTCAATTTTATTTGTGGGAAGAGCAGGATTCGAACCTACGAAGACGTACGTCAGCAGATTTACAGTCTGCCCCAGTTGGCCACTTTGGTATCTTCCCTTAGAACTTCTTGTGTAGCTTTAAAAAAAATCAAAGAAAGAAAATTGTTAATATCTTTCTTCCTTTGATAGGTGTTTATAGGTGGAACTTGTGTATAAAATGGAGCCGATAGAGGGAGTCGAACCCACGACCTGCTGATTACAAATCAGCTGCTCTGACCAACTGAGCTACATCGGCGACTTGGAAATTGAGATGCAAATATAAGCACAATAATTTAATTTCCAAATTTTTTAACTACTTTTTTAACGACATTCTTTTAAAGAAACGTGTAACTTCCCCTATTATCAATACGATAGAGGTGCATGATATTATTAATATCCATTCCTTAAAAGAGAGAGGCGCACAACGAAACATCTCCCCACCCAAATTTACTATTGCTATTTGTCCTATAACGATGAAGGCAGAGATAGAGAAAAAGACTCTGTTTTTTGCAAAATCCTTAAAGGCTGAGGCATATCCACTTTGGAAAACTTTGGCGTTAAACATATTCCAAAATTGAACCATAACAAAAGTGGTGAAGAAGATTGTTTGTATCTGGATGGTGTTTGTAAACCATTGATTTAGGAAATATAATAACACACTAAGAAGAACTATCATGGTCCCACCAAGCCCGAAGATGTTGGAAGCCATTTTCTTAGATATTATGAAATCACTCTCCTTGCGAGGCTTATCTTGCATCACCGATGACACTGGAGGTAGAGAGGCTAAGGCCGCTGCCGCAATGGTATCCATGATGATATTGACCCATAATATTTGGGTTATGGTGAGTGGTGGCTCCGAGCCGAAGATGACTCCAATTAAAAAGACACCAAGTGCTATGACGTTGATGGTTAGTTGAAATAGTATAAAACGTTGTATATTACGATATAGAGAACGTCCCCACATTACAGCCATAGAAATGCTTGTAAACGAGTCGTCGATGATGGTTATATCGCTTGCCTCTTTGGCAACAGAGGTGCCACTGCCCATAGATAAACCTACATTGGCGAAGTTGAGTGCCGGAGCGTCGTTTGTGCCGTCGCCTGTTACTGCTGTGACGTACCCTTTCTTCTGAAGCGTTTGCACGAGACGTTGTTTGTCGGAAGGACGAGCCCTCGATATGATCTTAAAGAGAAGCACCCTTTCAAAAAGTTCCTCGTCGCTCAAGGTTGCAAAGGCGGTTCCTGTGATGTGGTTTTCCTCCATAGTGTCGCTTTCGTCGTCCCAAAGTCCTATTTGACGAGCTATCTCTATGGCTGTGGCAGGAGTGTCGCCAGTGACTATTTTTATCTTAATGCCGGCATCAAGACATTGCTTAATAGCTCCAGGAACGTCTGTACGTATAGGGTCGGTGATAGATACAACCCCCAATAAGTTGAATTTTGTGTCTTTAAAAAGAGCGTCACAATTGTCGCCTTCTACCTCTGCATATCCAAAGGCAAGGGTGCGTTTTGCTTGTCGTTGGTATGAAGAAAGAAGATCTTCATATTCTTTCTTTTGCTCTGGTGTGAGGTTCGATTTTGCAAGGATAACTTCTGGCGCTCCCTTGATATATAAGACTTTAGATCCTCCTAAGGCGTTTGACTTAGTAAGGGTAAGCATACATTTCTTCTCTGACGAAAAGGCAAGTTGGTCTACTATCTCGTGGCTTTCTCGTAGTGTTTTATAGTCAACCCCTTGTGTGGCAAGCCATAATAGAAGGGCTGACTCTGTAGGGTTTCCTATTGCTAAAGGACGTTCTCCGCCTTTTGAATAATCTAAGTGGGAGGTGCTGTTTACGGCAATTCCCTCTTCCATGATTTTACTGTCTACACCTTTGGCGATGACCATGTCGCTTACGGTCATTACGTTTTGTGTGAGGGTTCCTGTTTTGTCTGTACATATGACGTTTATGGCACCCATTGTCTCGCAGGCGTGCATCTTACGCACAAGATTATTGCTCTTTAACATACGTCTCATGTTCAAGGCAAGAGAGAGTGTGATGCTCATAGGAAGCCCCTCAGGAACTGCCATAACGATAAGGCTGACGGCGATCATGAAAAAGTCAAGAAGGACAGACAATGACTTTATATCGAGCCATGAGGTGGCAGCTAAAAGATCAATCCCCTTAGAGGAGATTATAGCCATAGACACAGCAAAAAACAATACCGCCAAAGTATACCAGATAGATGGTCGCATGGTCGGAAGCAACTTTGCCTTTGAGGAAAGGCGAGATGTGATGTTGTTTATCAGTGAGGTTATGTCTTTTAACGAGATTATAATTAATGACCCCACGACAATGTAAAGCGTCAAAAGAGGCGTTTCTCCGATTGCTTGGGCGTGAGATACTATATATCTGATAAACAAAACAGCAAAGACTGTGAACGAGATAGATGCTCCGGCGATGCTTATTATTCCGGCTAACTTGTCTAATTGTTTTGTTAGAGGGGTCTTCTCGGCACTATTTGCCGTAGAGGCGATTGCTACTCCCCCATATTCTGTTGCGTCACCTACGTGTTCAACTTCTATTATGCCGTTTCCTTCGACTACCATAGTTCCTCGTAACAACATATTTGAGGCATATGTGGCGTGGGAGTCAAACTCACTTTCGATAGTAGTCTTATGGACAAAAAGCTCTCCTGTAAGCGAAGACTCGTTGATGCCCAAAGAGAGAGACTCAAGAAGTTTCCCGTCGGCAGGGACTTCCTCGCCAGACTCTAACATCACAATGTCACCGACAACTACATCTTTCTTGTCTATATATGTAACTTGCCCGTTGCGGATAACACGCACTGGGGTTTGGTCGTTGACGCTGTTTAGAATGTCGAACTTACGCCCGGCATCCCACTCAAACCAAAAGCCGATGGATATAGATAGGATGATGGCTGTTATGATACCTATGGTTTCCGTAAAGTTCCCATCGACAAAGGCGATACCGATAGATAGGAAGGCGGCGACGATTAGTATTTTTATTATTGGATCTTCAAATTTTTCTAAAAAGAGTTTTAAGATGGAGTCTCTCTTTGGAGGAGTGATGATGTTCTCTCCGTGTTTGTTACGGCTGTCTTGAACCTGTTGGTCGTTGAGTCCTTTCATAATGAATGGGCGTAATTTTTAAAATAAATGATTATGGCAAAGATATTGATAAATAAAATTTAAAAAAAATATTATGGATATTAAAAAAATATTTGGAGAGCGATTTATCTCGCAATCATTAAAGTTAAAGGTTGGCATGAAGGCTCCTGAGTGCGATCTTATGTCGCAACATTTCTCGAAGGTCAAACTGTTAGAAAATAGCCATAAAGTGTTGTTGATAGGGGTGTTCCCATCTGTGGATATTGAAAAGTGCTCTAAGGAAATTCATCGTTTGGATGTGGAGAGTTATATAATGGACGATAAGGTAGATGTGACTGTTGTAACGGGGGATAATCCTTTTAACTTATTTCGCTTTTCTTTTGAGAAAGATATAGAACACGTAAGGTTGCTCTCAGACTCCCAAAATCACTCTTTCGCACGTTCATATGGTTTTCTTCTCGACGATCTTCTATTGCCCTCAAAAGGGTTTATCGTGGTAGATAAAAGCCAAACAATAAGATATGTATCTTATTGTGAAAGTATGGAAGAAGAGATGAATTTTTTAGAAGCTATAAAAATAGTTAAAGAAAATAATTGATTTTTTACTACCTTGCACTATCAAAATAGTAATTATGGATAGTGTAGATAGATTATTAACAGAGGTGCAGGGTAAGTTTGGCAGTGAGGCTCACGATAAAGTTAGAGAGGCAGCTGAACTTTCGATTGCCCTTTTAGAAGATAGAAAGCGTTATAATGGAGATCTCTTTGCTGAGCACTCCATAGGTGTGGCGATGATTGTAGCTTCTGAAATAGGTCTTGGCTTAGATTCTATTATCGCCTCACTGTTGCACGATGTGGCTCGCATGGGGCTCATTGATGGACAGGAGATACGTCGTAGGTTTGGAGCTAATGTGGAAGAGGTGCTTCTGGGTATGAATAGCATTTCTAAGGTCGAGACAAATACAGATACTCGTCAAGCAGAGCTCTTTAAAGAGCTTATAGTGTCGTTGTCATCCAATCCTCGTGTCATACTTATCAAAATGGCGGATAGGCTTGAGGTTATGCGTTCGATAGATGCTTTTCCTCCCGAAAAAAGAGCTAAAAAGTCATGGGAGACCCTCTATATATATTCGCAAATAGCTCATAAATTAGGTCTTTATAACCTAAAGTCGGAGATGGAAGATGTGTCTTTGAAATATCTTGAAGCTGACGATTATATAGCCATAGAACGTAAATTGAAAGAGAGTAAGGCTGAACGTGAGACTTTCATAAAAGAATTTATAGATCCTATTACCCATGCCCTTGATAAGAAAGGGATAAAATATACTATAAAAGGACGTACAAAATCGATATACTCCATTTGGCGTAAGATGCAAAAGCAAGGCGTTCCATTTGAAGACGTATACGATGTGTTTGCTGTTCGTATAGTTATAGATGCTCCTCTTGAAGAGGAAAAAAGCCTGTGTTGGTATGTGTATTCTGTGGTTACCGACTTCTATAAGCCTAATACAAAGCGTATGAGAGACTGGATCGCTATTCCTAAGAGTAACGGTTATGAATCTTTGCACACAACGGTAGTTACAGATGAGGGGCGTTGGGTGGAGGTGCAGATCCGCACCGTGCGTATGGATGAGATTGCTGAGGGGGGAATTGCTGCCCATTGGAGATATAAGGGTGTCAAGGAGGGGGATGACAATGGCAAAGAGTGGTTAGAGAAAATACGTGGAATAATAGATAGTGTCGATGTGAGCGATGGAGGGATACGTTTTAGTAGCGACATAGAACAGACGACACGTGAGATATTTGCCTTTACGCCAAATGGCGATTTACGTAAATTGACAAAAGGGGCTACCATTCTCGATTTTGCTTACGACATACATAGTGACATAGGGAATAGTTGTGTCGGAGGACGTATAAATCATAAAAACGTGACTATACGTGATGAGATAAAAAGCGGTGATTTAGTGGAGATACTAACTTCAAAAAATCAAATTCCACGTCGTGACTGGCTCTCTATTGTTAAAACATCGAAGGCTAAAGGACGTATCAAAGCATATCTCCGTGAGCAGGAGATGAAAGAGGCGATAATGGGGCGTGAGGAGCTCGAACGTAAACTTAAAAATTGGAAGATAAACATAGACTTAGAAGATTGTACTAATCTGTTATGTAAATCGTTTAAGATAAAAAGTGCAGTTGACGTATATGACATGATAGCAACTGGTAAGTTATCCCTTTTAGATGCTAAGGAAGTGATAATTAATTATATAAATGTCAAAAATGGGAAGGTAGAAGATAAGGTTGAGGTTGCCACAAAGGTGTCTCCTGTTCAGGAGACTAAGGCTAATAAAGACGCTCTTATTGTGGGGAGTAATCTTAGCGATGTGAAATATAAATTTGGTAAGTGTTGCACTCCTATTTTTGGGGATACTATCTTTGGCTTTGTGACGGTGCTAAATGGAATTACAATCCACCGTGTCGACTGTCCTAATGGCAAACGACTGATGAAAGAATATCCATATCGGGTCATTGAGGCTCAATGGCAAGGAGAGGCATCTCGCCAGTCTGTGGCTCGTATATCTATAACATCAGATGATGTGATGGGACTCGAATATAGCATAAAAGAGGTGCTTAGCACCTTGTCTGTTGAGTTGCGAGGCATATCTACCGAATATGGTAGAGATAATGTTGAGTCTGTGGTTACCATAGCTGTCAGTGGACGTGCAATAGTAGATAGTGTGGTTTATCTCTTAAAACAGATAAATGGAGTGAAGAAAGTCCTTATATATAAATAGGGTGGATTTATCCACCCTATTTATTATAGTGTTGTCACCATGAAAGGCTCGATGACAAGTTCGTTTTTGTTATATTGTATCTCTTCGCCATTTGTGTGACGCATCTTATAACCAAGCTCTTTCATTATCGCTTGTCCGGCGGCTATGTCCCAGTCAAAAAGAGGAGTGGTACGTATATATACGTCAGCGTCTCCGTCTGCAAGGAGGCAGAACTTAAGCCCACTACCACAGGTGATAAGTTTTACACTCTCGTATTCTTTTTTATAATCTTCTACCTTAAAGAGTATTTCGTCGTTTATGTGAGAACGTGTAATTACCAATTTTATATTTTTATTGTCACGTTCTATATGTTTCATTTGCGTTGAGACGGCTATAAAATCATCTATATTTTCAAAGTCTAAATATCCTTTTGGAGTAGCTTCTAACTTATACGCCCCTCTGTTTTGCAATGAGAAATAGAGCTTCCCTGTTGCCGGAACAGCGATTACGCCTATCACAGGTATGTTGTTGTGCATAAGAGCAATAGAGACTATGAACTCGTCGTTCTTTTGCACAAATTCGTGAGTCCCATCAAGAGGGTCGACAAGCCAATAGAGCTCCCAGCTACACCTCTCTTCATATAACATATTGCGTCCTTCTTCGCTTAAAAGGGGAGTTCTTGTAGTTGATAATACCTCTTTTATTATGTTGTGGGATAAGGTATCGGCCTCTGTGATAAGACTACTATCTGACTTTAACGTAACATTAATATTCTCTTGTGAATATATTTTCATTATTTCCTCACTTGCTCTCAACGCAGCTTTACAGCCGTAAAGAAGCAAAAAGTCACTAAGCTCTTTTTCTAACATAACTAAAATTAAAATTAAGGACTATCTATTTTATTCTTTTTTCTATCTCTGCAATGTCGGCTCCTGCCTCTAATGCTTTTTTCCAATATTTTTCAGCGACAACCTTTTGGTTTAGCTTTTCCATAATATCTCCATAGTGAAGTAGAAGGGTGCTGTTGTTTGTGGTGTCTAAGGCTATTGCTTTAGACATCGCTTTTTGAGCCTCATCAAATCGTCCCATTTTATATAAGATCCATGCGTATGTATCTAAATATGTGGGGTTGCTAGGTTCCTTATTGATAACCATGAGAGCCATGCTAAGTGCTTTCTCTAAATCATGTCCTTCTTCAGATAATCTGTAGGCGTAGTTGTTTAAAGCTATTATATTAGATTGATCATAAGAGATAGCTTTTTTATAATTCTCAATGGCTTTTGTAGTTTCAAATGAAATGCTATATGTGTCGCCTATATTTGTATAAAGGTAGCTTTTATATTTGTTGTCTTTACTCTCTTTGGCCTCAGTTTTTAACATCTCGACCGCCAATTTTATTTGCCCGTTTTTAGTAAGGAGATAGCTTTTTGTACTTATGAGAGCGGCTCTTTCGTTAGGATATTTATCTATTATAGTGTCACAATAGTCAACAGCGGCAGCATAGTTGCCTCGTTGTTCCTCAAGTTGGATAACCCCATAGGCAGCCCTAATTCCACCAACCTCATCATTAACGCTCTTTTTTAATATGTAGATAGCGTCATCTATACGATTGGCAAAGATCATTTCTTGTACATATAGCTTTATAATATCGTAGTTATCAGGATATTGCTCTATCAAGGTCTTTGCAAAACCAATAACCGCATTGAGTTGTTCTGTTTGGTAATATTCGTCTTTAGCAAGGACATTGACAAAAATATCGATCTTTGCATTTACTATAATTTCTTTGGCTGCAAAAATAGAAGGTAGTAGTTTTAAAACGTTTTCCCTATCATCTTTGGCGTTATACATATCGAATAAAGAGACTTTAGCTCGTATGTTATCGGGTTCTTTGCTGAGCACGTCTTTATATATTTTCTCGGCGATAGAATCTTGTCCTATGAGCATATATTTATTTCCGAGAAGCACCGTTAAAGCCATATTGTCGGGAGCTAAGACTATCATATCCTCGATATTCTTTATAACCTCCTCAGTGGCAGGCATAGAACTCATGATCTCTATTTTATAATCGTCTAACTCTTCGCTATCTCCAAATTTTACCTTCACGCTATCTATCATCTTTAAAGCCTCGTCTTGCTGTTTGTTCATGGCTTTTAGGGATATAAGATAGAGATAGCTCTTTTGCAAATCTCCTTCAAGAGAAAGGATACGTTCACCGACCTTAATAGCCTTTGTGAGGTCTCCTGTTTCAGCATATAGAGAACTTAGCAGATATAGATATGTTACATTTGTAGAGTCTACCTCTGTGGCACGTTCGATATGTTTTATCGCTTTATCTTTATCTCTCATAATCCCAGCTATCTCATAGTGGGTAGGGGCGTGCATAGAGTCGATAGCAAGGACTGTCGCAAAATAAGAACCTGCCTTTACAGGATCGCCCTCCACTTCCAACGACCACTTCCCATTTAGGTAGCATTCCGTTACACGACTGGATTTATCTTGAGATGATGATATATTATTGGTTATACCTTGAGACATAGATACGCCACATAGCATAACGAAAACAAATAATAATATAATTTTTCTTATATACATACAAATAAGTAATGTAAAATAATGATTAATGTTTCCCTGTTGAGCCAAAGCCTCCCTCTCCACGATCTGTCTTTGAGAGTTCGATGGTCTCTTCCCACTCTATTTGCTCATATTGAGAGAGCACAAGCTGTGCCACACGCTCTTCGGGGTTTAGTGTGTATGGATCTGAAGATAGGTTTATGAGAATTACTTTTAGCTCGCCACGATAGTCTGCATCAATAGTTCCCGGAGAGTTGAGTATTGTGATCCCATGTTTTGCAGCCAAGCCGCTACGTGGTCTTACCTGCACCTCATACCCAGAAGGTATTTCTATAAATAGACCCGTTGGTATCATAACCCTTTCAAGAGGCTTTATTGTTAGAGCCTCTTTTATATCTGCCCTCACATCAACACCAGCCGAATGAATCGTCTCATATTGAGGAAGTTTATTTTGCGATTTGTTAATTACTTTTACTACCATTCCTTTTAAATAAAAACAACATTTTTTCTCTTTTTATTGCGTATGCTACAAATATAAGCATTAAAATTGAATTTGTAAAATACTTAAATATAGTAGGTTCCAAATCAGTTATATAGGAAAGTCCAAACAATATAGCCGTAAGTCCTAAATATTCACCTATACGTTTTATGTCATAAGGAATAGGGAAATATTTCTGATTTAGGAAGTAGCTTAACAAAACCATAGCTGTCATGCTTATAAGACGTCCCCATGCCGATCCGTTATATCCGAAGTGGGGAATTAATAAAACGTTGAGTATTACTGTTATAATGAGACCAACACTTGTTATTATTATAGCATAAAAGGTCTTGTCGTTGAACTTATACCAAAAAGAGAGATTTACCAAAACGCCAGAAAGAAGCCCGGCGAAGAGGATTACAGGTATTAGATTTGCTCCTGCTCTAAATGCGGGGCTTACAAGTAAGATGAAGATGTCTGAGAATAAAGTTATGCCTAAGAAAATAGCAAGAGAGACAATGATGAAATATTTCATTGCTTCAGCGTTATCTCGGTTAAAATCATCCTTTTTCAACTTTGAGAGGAACATAGGCTCGGCAGCATACCTATACATCTGGGTGAAGATAGTCATGATAGCGGCTATTTTTAATGTGGCAGAATATATGCCGATCTGCTCAAGAGCAATGTCGTGCGGAGCAAGGACAGCAAGGAGTTGTCGGTCTATAAAGTCGTTTGCGATGCCGTTAAATCCGCTGATGAACAAAGGGAATGAGAAGAAAAGTACGCTTTTTAAGATCTTTGGGTTTATATAAAGATGAGCTCCTTTGTATGTGGAATGGAGCATAAACATTGTTATGATGCTTGCAATAAGGTTTGCCACAAATACATATCCGGCTCCGAAATTCTCAATCCACATAAAAGAGAATATAGGAATGTCTTTTATAAGAGGAAGTAGGGAATAGAAGAATACTACAAAAGCAACGTTTATAAGAACCGAAGAGCCTCGTATGATTGTAAATAGCTTGGCTCGTCCCTATTCACGCAATTTGGCAAACGAGATTGACGAGACCACATCCGTCACTATGAGTGCCGCCACAATAGATATTATCTGAGGAGCATATACCTGTCCTATGGTTTCGTATATGTCGTTTTGAATAAAACAGATTACGATAAAAAGAGTGAGGCTTGAGACAATTAAGGTGCTTAATATTGTAGAAAAGAGTTTGTTCTTCTCTTCAAGAGAGGTTGCTTTTCCACAAAAACGGAAATAACCAGTTTCCATACCCATAGTTAATATGGCAACAGCGAATGGGATGGTGGCATAGAAATAGCCCATAACCCCAAAGTTATATTCATTTAAGGCTAAGGAATATGTTAGGTATGGTGTCAGAAGATAATTTACGAAACGAGGGATAATAGTTCCCAGTCCGTATATAGCTGTCTGACCCGCAAGTTTACGTATCATCTTTTGTTGTATAACAATGAAACAAAGGTGCTGCTATTTTAAAAGCAGCACCTTATCTACAACTTGACGTTGTGTGTATTTATAAAGCGTTGACGTGAAGAGCCATTTTGCTCTTTAAGTTGCTTGCTTTGTTCTTATGTATGATGTTGCGCTTAGCAAGTTTGTCGAGCATAGCCGAAACACGAGGTAGTAAAGCTGTCGCAGCCTCTTTGTCGGTTGTGTTTCTCATAGCTTTAACCGCATTACGTGTAGTTTTATGATAATACTTGTTACGTAATTTTTTTGTCTCGGTTTGTCGTACTCTCTGTTTCGAAGCTTTATTATTTGCCATTACTTCTATTTTTTACTT
>JAVVUK010000053.1:10384-11099 GCA_036653215.1 Rikenellaceae bacterium | reverse complement strand
CATATAAAGGTTGTGTTGAAATAGGATCTGTGAATATAGAACCAGCATAATCGACATGAACACTTAACGATTCATTAACAGCAATGTCAATTTTAAGAGTTATTCCATTTTTAGATATTGAATATACACCACTTACACCAGCGAGAACTTCTGTAGCCTCTGCTCCAAGTTTGATTTTAACCTTATCAGCACCTGACAATACTATCTCATCTGTTCCTTTATATAAAGCAACATTATCTATAATTATATCACCAATATTTGCACCACCAAACATGAAGTCTTTAACTACAAGTTTAACTCTATTTGAGGATGTACGAGTGACAAATACTTTTTGATTTTCAATAGCGGGATTAGCACTACCACCAACGGTAACTATCAATTTACCAACATATGTATTTATAAGAGAGATAGTAGCATCTTCAGTGTTTACAGTTTCTCTTTTGAAAACGTATGTCTTTTTATCACCGTTTTCTGCTGTTACTTCAATAGAAGTTTCTGCATCTTTAAGCATTAATTTATGCTCCTCTGCATTTGCTTTTGTTTTAAGCACCCATGTAGCACCATCTGAAATAGTGAATGTTGCTTCACAAGCAGCCAAATCTTCTACTCTGGCATCAGCAGGGACGGTATATGTAATAATACCGGTTGCAGCATCATATTTGCTTGAGATAACACAAATACCACTAACAACAGGGCTCATAAGCTCAGTTCCTGT
>JAVVUK010000053.1:1348-10374 GCA_036653215.1 Rikenellaceae bacterium | reverse complement strand
CTTCCAGAATATTCCATGCTGTTATATCCATCGACAGATACATTAAGTTTAATGTTTTCGCCACCGACAAGAGCACTACCTGTCAAAGCGACATTTGCACTTTTGCCACCAACGGTTGCTATTGACACACCTTCAAGCAACACATTTTTCTCATCTTGCTCCAAAACGTTAACTTTGCTTATCACAAGGTCACTTATTGTTGTTGCATTAAATTGGTAACCCTTAACTGTAATTTCCAATTCATTTACCCCTGTAACTTTAACATCCACTTTCGTAGAAACAGTTGACGCACCTTTATAGACTGCATCTCCTTTAAAAGTCCCAGCCAATTTTTCTGCACGATCTAAGGGTTTTTCTGTATTAGTTGTGTCATCATCACTACAACCAATAAAAGTTAATGCCATAATAGACATGAGGACTAATAGCCCTGACATTTTTTTCATAATTTTCTTTTTTTATTTCTATTTTCAAAATTTATAATGTAAAAATATTTTGGCAAAGATATGGCTTAAACCGAGACAACCAAATAAATACGAATAGAAAAACGGCTGTAATCTTTTTCAATTACAGCCGTTTCCTTAAAAAGACAAGTGCTAATTTGGCAACTGTACAACAGTTACGATGTTTTTTTGTGTAAAAATTTTATTTGCTGTTGCTTTAATAGTTTCCGCATTAACAGAGTCAAGATTTTGCAAATATGAGGTATAATCATCATACCCCCATCTATAAAAACCTTGCAAATAATTTGTCCACACACTATTACTAATATTATTTTCGGCAAATTTCTTAGCTGCAAATTCCTTAAATATATTTACATTTTCAGGGGATGCTACATTTTTTACAATATCATCAACCTCCTTATATATAATAGGAAGAAGTTCGTCCACCTTTGAAGGATCTGTATTAAAATACATCATTAACTCATATCCGGGACGTGGCAGATCGCTTGTCTCTAATTGCACACTAACCCCATAAGTACCACCAGCCTCCTCACGGATAGATTTTACATATCGGACATCGAGGATGTGGCGTATAGCTTCAAGGTTAATACGCTCAGAGAGTGTCCACTCCATGTCACCACTATACAAAACACATACGGTTACTTTTGGAGTTTCCATATTTGTTTTTATATTTCTTGTTTTAACACCCTTAATAGTTTCCACATAATTTGCACCATAAGCAGGGGCTTTCTTTTTTGAAGCGAGAGACCCTAAATATTTCTCTACCAATGGTTTAAAGGTAGCCTTATCTATATTCCCAGTAAAGACAAAAGTCATGCCTCGTGCATTTGAAAATTGTTTGTTATAAACATTACGCATACGCTCTAAAGAGACAGAGTCTAACATCGCCATGTTCGGAAGAGAGGCAAGAGCACGTTTATTATTTCCTGTGCTACATTTTATCAACGCCTTTTGGAAGATATAATCGGGCGTATTTACTATATTTGGAATAAGAGCCTTCCATTGTGACATTACCACATTTAAATCCGATTGTTCAAAGCGTTGTGCCACCATACGGAGATATGCGAGTTGTAACATCGTTTCAACATCTTTAGCCGTAGAAGATCCATTTATAGTAACCGAGAAATCGCCAAAGTTAGCACCGGCATAAGCGATCTTACCAGCCAACATCTTATCTAATTCACTTTGACTAAAATCGCCAAGACCTGCATTATCAGCAAAATATTTATAGAACTCGATAGATTTAAGATCGTTAAGGTCTTCTACAACAGAGAGGCCTCCAAGTTGAGAGCCTTTCATCATAATTTGATCTGCCTTAAAATCAGTAGGCTTAATAATCACCTTAACGCCATTACTCAAAGTCCAAACAGTAGATCCATATTGTCCCACACTCTCCTTTTTCACCTTTCCTGCTTTAATCTTAGACACATCGACAAGAGGACGCATAGCTATATTTTCGGAAAATACTTTTATCTCTGAGCTATTTACCTTATCGAGAGTAGCCAAAACCTCCTCTTGTGTAGGAACCTTCGAAGACGATGGTCCAGAGATAAGAACAGCCGAATTTTGAGATCTAACAAAAGCTTTTGCAGCAGCATTCACCTCTTCTAAGGTCATGCTTTCCAAAATAGATTTAGTAAGCGTTAGGTCGTATTCTGGAGTAAAATAAGGCACATTATCTGTAAAATTAGCTATATAGGAATTTACAAACTCACCGTTGCGACGATCGTTACGATTATTATATTTAGACTCTTTATAACTTAATATATTTGATTTAGCACGTTCAAATTCAGAAGTTGTAAACCCACCTCTTTGCATCCTTAGAAGTTCTGTATAGACTGCTTCTAAAGTATTTATAGACTCTCCGTCTTTACTTGTGGCATAGGCATAAAAGGCATCAAAAGGCTTAACAAATTGATAATAAGCCGCTCCTGCACTTATAAAAGGGGCATTCTCTTTTTTAGAAATGTCATCTAAACGCTCTCTTATCATTGCGCTTACAAGAGAAGATATAATGTCTATTTTTTGAGCGACGACACGATTAGCATATTCCTTTGGTAAAGGAGAATGACGAAAGATAATTTGAATTTGTGTGCTTTGAGTTTCTGGATCCGTAACAATACTAACAAGAGGTGTTTCATTATCGGCAACTACCACTTGTGCTTTTGGCGTTTTTACATCAAAAGGCTTAATATCAGCCATCGTAGCTTTCAATTTTGCCTCCATTACATCTACATCAAAATCGCCAACCACAACAAACGCCTGCAAGTCAGGACGATACCATTTATGGTAAAATGATTTAATGTCGTCATACGTAAAGGTCTTTAAAAGTTCTTCATTACCTATAATATTACGTTGTGAATAGATAGAGTTATTGTAAATCACAGGAAGTTGCTTTTCAAATATACGGACATCGGCAGAATTTCGTTGTCTCCACTCTTCACGTATAACGCCACGTTCCTCGTCTATATCTTTAGAATTGAGACTTATGAAACCAGCCCAATCGTGCAACACAAGCAACACAGAGTCTATAATCCCTTCACGAGTTATAGGGACGTTCGTAACCATATATGTTGTTTTTTCTTGTCCTGTTCCAGCGTTTAGATTTTCACCAAAACGAACACCAATAGATTGGAGATAATCGACTAAGGCATTACCAGGAAAGTTTTTCGATCCGTTAAAAGCCATATGTTCAAGGAAGTGGGCTAACCCATTTTGATTATCTTCTTCTTGCACAGCACCTACATCATAAACGATATGAAAATTGGCACGGTGAGGGTCTTTTCCGTTATTACGAATGTAGTATTTTATACCACTATCAAGCACTCCACTACGCACCAAAGTATCGTTAGGAACTACTTGATTAAAATCAACAACGTTGCTCTGCGCAAAACTCAATATAGGAAGCATCACGATAAGCAACAATAAAATCTTTTTCATAGGTTTCAATAATTATTTATTATTCGATGCTAAAGATATAATTTTATATCCAATACACGCAATAATTTATTATCTTTGTCTATACTTTAAGAAGAAATAAAATGAATATATTATATATTATTGATATTCTACTGTTTATCATTTTCATAATCAACATTCTATATCTGTTTATCTTTAGTGTTGCCTCTCGTTTTAGAGATGTAAAGACGACACCAACTCCAAAAGAGATTAAAGAAAACAGAATTGCCATATTAATACCTGCGTATAAGGAAGATATGGTGATAATGGAATGTGTAAAATCGTGTCTCAATCAACAATATTCTTCTGAGAAATACGATATTGTCGTAATATCAGACCGCATGAGTGAAGAGACAAACAACACTTTATCTTCTCTTCGCCTCAAGTTGATAAACGTATATTTCGAAAATAGCACTAAGGCAAAAGCGTTAAACTATGCGATGGAGAAGTTAGACGATTATGACATAGCTGTAATCCTCGATGCCGACAACACTATTTTCCCAGATTTCTTATCTCAAATTAACAACACCTTTGTCGTTAATGGGACTCGTATTGTACAAGCACACCGTTGTGCTAAAAACACAAACACCAATTTAGCAATTTTAGATGCCGCAAGTGAAGAGATGAACAACAGCATATATAGACAAGGACACGTAAATATGGGTCTTTCAGCGGCTTTGATCGGCTCTGGGATGGCTTTTGAATATCGTCTGTTTAAAGAAACAATGCTCAAAATTGACGCTATTGGCGGCTTTGACAGAGCGTTGGAGCTTGTCCTTCTGAAAGATGGTATAAAGATAGATTATCTTCCTTTTGTAGATGTGTTAGACGAGAAGACTCAATATCGTGACGACTTTTCTCGTCAAAGGAGGCGTTGGCTATCGGCACAGCTCCACTACATGAAAAAGAACATTAAAGAGATACCTTCTGCCATAAAAAGCGAAAATTGGGACTTCTGTGATAAATATTTTCAACAGATAAGTATGCCTCGTCTCTTATTACTTGGCTTTACAGTAATAATCGCCATCTCCCTTTCATTTATAGATTTTGAGTTAGCGAGAAAATGGTGGTCTGCCCTTTTTATAGTTATGGTCGCTCTATTTATTGCTATTCCCAAAAAGCTAATCACACGACATCTATTCTTTGCATTACTTGAAATACCCATAACCTTCTTGATCATGGCGGGAAACCTTTTCCGACTTAAAGGAGCTAACAAAAAATTTATCCATACCAAACATGGTGTAAAATAAGAATTATGTTTACAGCGAATTTTAAAGATACATTACTCGACTTAACCCACGACGAAAGTGTAATTGTGAGCTCTTATAACAATATAGAGATCGCTTTTTCGGGAAAGCTATATAACAAAAAAGAGTTGGGCTTTGGCAGTGAGACATCAGACCCAAAGGCGATAATTGACCTTTATCAACGAGAAGGATGTTCTTCTTTTGCCAAGATAGATGGCTCGTTTACCTTTATCATTAAAGCAGATAGCAAGACTATAATTGTACGAGATCACCACGGCACAAACGCCACAATATATTACAACAAATCTTCTTTTGCCTCTTCGCTAAACCTACTTCTAAGCACGCCAAATTGTTCGACAACGCCAAACTACAAATCAATAGCTTCATTTTTATCTGTCGGATATATAGAAACGCCGAACTCTTCGTTTGAAGATATAAACAAATTAGCGGCAGGGACTATGCTTACATATTCTGGCGGCACCATACAAACGACAAACCTTTTTGACACCTCATCCATAACTCCCAATTTTGAGAAAGGAGACCTTGAAAGCCTATCTCAAGAATATGGAGAACTTCACAAAAAAGCAATAGAACGTCGCATAGGAGATAGTCAAAATGTGGGTATTTTACTTAGTGGAGGATATGACTCCGGATGTAACCTTGCCGCATTAAGAAAGATATATGATGGCGATATACATTCATTCTCAATAGGATTTAAAGGAGACAACTGGAGCGAGCTGCCTCTTGCAAAAAAGATGTCCGACACCTTTAGAACGACACACAACCAATATGAGATTGACGGAAGTGAGATAATGGCTCTTCCATCGATAATAAAAGAACTTGGAGACCCTTTTGTGGAGGGAGGTCTGATGGTTAACTATGCCGCTATGCGCATGATTGGTGAAACGAAGCCCGATATAATATTAGGAGGCGACGGTAGTGATCAATATTTCGGCACTTCGGGACGTGAAGTAGCGATAAACCATTTGGCAAGTATATATGGCATGAAGCCTCTTTTGGAGAGTGCAAATCATATCCTAAGCCAAGAGAAGTATGACAAAAATAATAAGCCATATAAGATACATTTTCACCTTAATAAGATACTCAACATCCTGCAAGGTGATATGTTTGGGTTAGAGCCTTTTCAACTCAAAAGCTTGCTTCAAGATAAGACCCTTGTTCCGACACTTGCAAGCCCGAAGATAGACAATCGCAGCTTTGAACATCTATATACACAACACGCCTACATCGCCGATTTGGAAAAGACGATAAACCAAGTTATATTATTCAAAGCCTCTCGTATGGCAGATATGTTCGGCAATAAAATGGCGTTTCCATATATGGACATCTATCTATATGACTTTCTAAAAGCTCTTCCTGTAAGTTATAAATGCAAAGGAAACAGCCCGTTAGACATCGCACGAGGGCGTGTGACAGCTAAATTTCTACTTAAATACCACTACAAACCTATGCTCCCAAAAGAGATTACGGAGAAGAAAAAGCAAGGAGGCTTTGCCCCTATGCCTATCTTCTTTAACGATAAAGTTAGGCGTGACAAAATAGCGGATTTTCTTATGAGTTCTTCTGTCACCAACGATTTTTTAGATAGGGTGTCGTTAGAGAAGTTTATACATACATACGATAGTGAAGCCACAAATTCGGGAAATTGGTTTTGGTATAAGCAAAACAAAGCTATTCAATATTTCAACCTACTAACGATTGCTATTTGGTGGGAGATATATGTAAAAGGAAACTCTAATATCACATTATGACAAATTCCTTAAAGCAACAAGCGACAAGTAGTGTTCTTTGGAGTGCCATAGAACGTTTTTCGGTACAGGGGGCACAATATATAATAAGCATTATTATTGCTCGCCTTTTGATACCGTCAGACTATGGTCTCATCGCCATGCTAAGCATCTTCATAGCCATATCTCAAACCTTTATAGACGGAGGTTTTGCAAATGCCCTTATCCAAAAGAAAGAACGCACAGAGGTAGATTATAGCACAGTCTTTTATTTTAATATTGCAATAGCGGTTGTCCTTTATATAATACTATACCTGTCGTCTCCATACATAGCTGCTTTTTATAACGAACAAAAACTCGACCTAATAACAAAAATAGTAGGGGTTACTCTAATTATAAACTCTTTCGGCATATTACAACAAACCAAACTAACCATAGCTTTAGATTTTAAGAGGCAAGCCATAGCATCACTAATAGCTGTTATTATAAGCGGAGCTGTAGGTATATTTATGGCTTATGAAGGTTATGGCGTGTGGGCACTTGTTTGGCATACCCTACTCAACAACCTTTTAAGAGTTATTCTGATGTGGTTTTTTGCACATTGGCATCCTATTTTAAGCTTCTCCATAAATTCTTTCAAAGAGATGTTCTCGTTTGGTTCAAAGATCTTACTTTCTTCTTTGCTACACACCATATATACAAACCTATACACCTTAGTTATAGGTAAGAAATTTGCCGCCTCCGAGCTTGGCTTTTATAATAGAGCCTCTACCTTAGCCCAATTTCCATCTACTAACTTCACAAACGTTATCGCAAAGGCAGTCTACCCTATTCAATGCCGAATGCAAGATGATGCGACGGAGCTAAACAGACTTTTTATAATATATCTACGCATGGCGTGTTATGTGATTTTTCCTATCATGATAGCTATGTGCGTGCTTGCCGAACCTTTCATAAGAGTGCTTCTTACAGATAAATGGTTACCGGCAGTCCCTCTGCTTCAAATACTATGTATCGCTTTTATGTGGGATCCTGTGATGAAGATAAACCATAATATACTAAACGTAAAAGGTCGTTCCGACTATTTTCTACGTGCCGAACTTATCAAAAAAATAGCGGCTATAATAATTTTAGTAGTAACAATTCCTTTCGGCATAAAGGTGATGTGTATAGGACTTATTGCATATTCATTTGCTGATATGTTGATTATAATATATTACACTCACAAACTAACAGAGATAACACTACAAAGGCAAATAAAAGAACTCCTTCCCATTGTAGCACTTTCGTTCTCAATGGGAGGAGTGATGTATCTATCGTCTCTTTTATCTAATACCCCTATAATCCAAATATTGGCAGGCGGAGCAGCAGGAGTTATATATTATGTGGCTTTGTCTCATCTGTTCCACTTCAAAGAGTTTAAACAGATATTATCTATTATAAAACCATAATAGCTTCAAATTTACTTTAAAGGATTCCTTTTTTTGCCTAAGAACAACATACGCATATATCTGCTGTGATCTAATATTTTGTCTATCAAAATCGGAGCAAAAGCACCCAACAATAGGGAAAGCATAAATACCATAATTTCAGAATGTATATTTATATATGAAAGTATTATCCGACCTCCCGAAGTGCCAAACCCATGAAATAGGTATATCGTATAGGCATATGTCCCAAAATACACGAGAAATTTATTAGTGTAGCGCATTTTAAATAACAAAATAAGCGTCGCAACCAGCCATATAGGGAGTAAACATCTATATACTTCATTGGGAAGCATCGGGCAGAACCATGTCATCTGAAGCAATATAAGTCCAATAGCGGCAAATGTGATAATGATAGGGTTGTTATTAAGTCTACGTCTAAATTTACAAACTCCTACTCCAGCAAGGAAATATGGCAACTGATTTATAGCCCCTTTAAAGCTAAAGACATTTGGTATTTCGTATGGGATAACGACACTCTCCAAAATATATAACAGATATGCCACCAAGATCAAGGTACACCATCTATTAAATGTCTTCATCAAACCTAACTTATCGACAATAGCCACACAAACAAATATCAAAAACAAAGATTGAAGATACCAATACATGGTATATGGAAAGAGGTATATCTCCCAAATACTACTAAAAGCTTCTTTGCTGTTTGTTCCGGGAGTGAAATATTGTATTAAAAAATATAACGTTCCCACAGTTGCCATAGGAATTAGCAACCTTTTAATTTTATTTGAGACGAAACCTCTGAAAGGAAGCTTCCCTATTGGCTTAAGAGCATATATCCAACCTGCAATAGCTGTAAAAAGAGGCAGTGTGATATAGTCAATCCAAATATATAGATACCTCCAACCTGAAGGATAGTCTATTTTCATTCCTCCATCTGGGGCAGAGCCGATAACATGACCAATAACGACAAGAAGAATGGCAAATCCTCGCAATGTCTCTATTGATAGATCTTTCTCTTTCTCCATTTTACTTTTTTATCCACTTTTTTTTATCAAAATCATATTGCTTGATAACCCTTGCAGGGACACCTGCTACAATAGAATATGGAGGTATGTCTTTAACCACGACACTACCGGCAGCCACAATGCTATGTGTTCCTATTGT
>JAVVUK010000053.1:0-1248 GCA_036653215.1 Rikenellaceae bacterium | reverse complement strand
TATGACTCTATAATAGAATTAACGCCCAAATAAAACGCATTGATTGGCGTCACATTAAGTTTAACACTAAATCGCACAACAGACCCCCGCTTTCTTTTAGAGAAAAAGGGATTTACAAACACCTTAACCCATAATCTTGGAGCTGTCTTTTTCTTACTAATAATTGTATTATGAATAAAAGACTTCAACTTTTGATTATGGTTTATTTTCTGCTTTAATGCACTTATATTCATATGCTTATAGTTTTGTCTCTATTGCTTTATATAAGCGTCCTACACTATGTTCCCACGTATGTGTCCTCGCAAAAGCAATACGTAAATCTATGTTTTTACTATCTTCTCCACTTAAGATATTATCAAGGGCTTTTTGATAATCGGACAAGCCATCACACAAATATACATAATCTTTAAACATATACATAGCCGAAGTGTTAGTCGCCAAAACAGGCTTTCCCAAAGATAAGTATTCGTCTATCTTACGTGGATAATTACCAATTGTTGCATGATTGACAACTTGTGGATTTATACATATGTCGAACGAGTTTATATATTGAGGAACCTTATCTTGAGATCTGAAACCTAAAAAGTAGACGTTTGGCAAAGTCTTCAACTTGTGATTATTGAAAACATCATCAGCATCACCAACAAAGACAAAAGACACATTTTCCCGACTTGATGCCAACTCGAACAACAAATCTGGATCTAAACGTAAGGATGTGATATGTCCTAAATAACCGACAATTGGACGTGGAATATTAGCCATATCATTTAACATTGAAGGTGATGAAGGATCATATAGAGATAAATCTACGCCTTGCCCTATATCGAAAGTGTTATTATTATATTGACGTGCTACATCTGCAAGATATGAAGAATTACAAACCACCACATCACTTTTTGCAATAAGCAATGGCTCAAGACGACAAGCGTGTCTTTTCCAATAAGACACATCTAATAAGTTATCTCTTCTATAATAGATTGTTAACTTCGATTTTAGGAGTTCTTTACCATAGAAACTGCGATATATATCGTTGTCTATGATATGAATAACATCTTTAAATTTCAACTCCTCAATCACCTCTTTTATGAAGTTAAACTCTTTAATGTTATTAAGTTTATTTACAAAGTCAAAGACAACTCCATCTGGTAATTTATTGACAGGTAGAAGTGAGAAAGGAGAGTCTACGACCCATAGATTTTCGTTTATCCGTCTAAGAGATTTGTCTTTTCGGGGTTGTTGAGGCGTATT
>JAVVUK010000052.1:7512-11176 GCA_036653215.1 Rikenellaceae bacterium | reverse complement strand
GCGGTCTGGACGAGACTCGAACTCGCGACCCCATGCGTGACAGGCATGTATTCTAACCAACTGAACTACCAAACCAAATCATGAAGAAAGGATAATGTTTTTCCTAATTCACGATGCAAAGATATAACACTTTTTTTAGCTTCCAAACTTTTTAGACATAAAAATTGCAAAAAAACATTAAGACGTTGAGCCTCAAACCCCTTTTATTTCATAACTCTTAGAACATTTATATGAAAACAAGGGATTAACATTTTCAAAAAGCTCACTAAGGGACACATTTTGTGAGATTGTCCCTTTCAAAAGAGCCTCCCACTCACCTTTAACATATGAAACAATATAATCTCGTATTAGAATATCTAATATTTCCATCTTAACCGGTATATCAGCAATAGCCCTGTCTTTGAGAGACGTTTCAAAGCCACAAGAGCCTTTACGATCGACAAAAAGAGAAGATGTCACATAAGCATCACCAAACACCCTAACGACAGCAAGGAGGGCCTTTTCGACCCTATTTAAGACAAACTCCCTCTCATCGGAACTCAGAATAGCATCGCTCGTGACATTAGACTTCTCCTTATAAGAGGTGTCTAAAAGCAAGATCTCACATATGGACTCTATCGTCCACGAATATTTTAGTCCATTTCCATTAACTACAAACATAATTTATTTTTCGTTTTTTCGTTTAAATTTACATCCTACACCAAGCATAAGATGTTTAATATTAGCATAGTAACTATCTACATCTACTATATGTCCGTGCTTCAAACACCATTTACTATAAGCATAAAACACTAAAGTATGTTCTATCGCTTGCGAAAGGCTATCGACAGAGGTGCCATCCGTTGGAGAGAGATGGAAACACATCTTATCTTGCGTCAAGGAGCTATCTCCAGCTTTTATAGGTAATAAAATCTCATCTATCGTCATTTGCGCCTCCAAAATAACATTGTCAAACCAATGACGGTCATATTGAGAGATCACATCTACACTAAGAGCACTATTATCTCTCGACATATTTATAACGAGCATAAATAGAGTGTTATTATTATATGATATTAAAAAACTTTTCATAATCAGCAGATTTTTAGAAGGTTTAAGCATTGCAGATATTGTCCATGCGCCATTTCCGCCTGTTCACTTTCGTTTAAGACATCTAATATTTTAGAGGCAGCAAGCCACGTTAGGGTATCTATTAAAATATCATCAAAAAGTTCAATAGGGATATGAACCAAGAACTCCGCCTTTTGAATTGTATGGATTACTCCTTGAGGTAAAGAGTAATATTTTATGCGATCTCCCTCGATAACCATAATTGGATTTACCACTCCTCCTCTTAAATATTTATTTGTTTGTTTAGGATATATAGGGTCGTCTGTTGTATATAGGTGTGTCACATCACGCTGCCATCCTTCCATACGAAAAGCAACAAGACGCACAAAATTTTCGGGTAGAGAGACACTACCAGTACCATCTCCATTATCTATAAGCCCACTATTTTGTTGTGTATAAGTGGCATATCTTCCCTTAAACGTGTAAATAGGAGCTACTTTTAATATCTCACGTCCTGCTTGATCAAGAAAAGTGTCTATATGATAATCTAAAATAGGATCTACGACATTTGTAACCCCTGCCTCATGAAGACAACGCAACACTCTTTCAATAATTTGTACTCTTTCCATCTCTAATTAAGTTTTGTAAATAATATACCCTTGCCACGTGCGAAATCGACTATCTCAGACTTCCTGCTGCGAATAGGTAACCGAACGTCAAAATGGTTATATATCCACTCTATTGCCATCTGTCTGTCCAAGACATCGTCTACTTCACATAAGACTATTTGTTGTTGTGTTTTTACCGGATAAGTATCCTCCGCCTCAAACGAGACATTAAAGCCTCTATCGCTCTCTATCGCCTTTTGCAGGACATGGTCGTCTGTCACAAAACTTCCTTTAGTATAAGTTGGGTATGTAGCCCCACCACGAAATTCTATGGAATATTCTTTCTCATTAGCAAATATGGTAGTCACAAGGTTACATCCTTCTTTTACGACATATCTTTTTCTCATATTATGATTTTCAAAAACTGTCCCATCAAAATTAATTGTGGGACAGTCATGGTTTAATATTAGTTTTTTGGTTTTATAATGGCATGACAGTCTGGATAACGCAAAGACAGACAACTCACCTCTTGGATGACACGTGCATCCGCATTTTTCTGACCCGATTTTTTAAGATCAAGATCGGTGACGCTCATAGGCACAAACTCGTGTTTTGTGACGTGTTCAAGATCGAGAATAAGACCGTTATTTTCCCACCCTGCATTTTTAAAGAGCGGCGCAAAGACTATATTAAGAGTACCAAAATATGTGTGTATCTTACGGACATCAATACCTAAAGTGGCATCTTTCTCTACCGCCGACATATTTTTCTGGAACTCATCGACAAGACTCAACGACTTTATAAGTCCCGATCCTGCAAAGAGAACTCTATTTGTAGAGCCGTTATTACCATCAAACACACGTTTTATCCATGTCGAATATTGATCTTTGGTAATCGTACGATCGGCTCCTCCTGTGCCATATTCTAAAGCAGTATCTATGTCACGTGTTATGCCTCGTGTGAAGTATGTACGGTCGTTACCAACGGTGATCTCACCTTGTTGACCAAAGAGCATAGAAAGCTCCATTTCCATCTTCATAGACAATATATTTACAGCTTCAAAATTTGAAAAGCCCCATGAAGCCTCTTTCTGCGTTAGGCGTTGAAAGGTAGACTCTTCAATTTGCGCCATAAAGTTTTGACAATATTGATGAGTCAGAGATGGGTATATTGCAAAAGGCTCTGTTGTTATCGAAAGTTCACTCTTAGCCTGTCCTAAACGGATCATGTCTACCGAAGATGTGAAGTCAGGGACCACAAATTTATTTGAGTTCGACCCACCAGCAACGCCATACATCCCACCAACAGGTGTTATACCGATTACAGAATCTGCCTTTGATGATATATAAAACATAACATCATCTTTGAAAGTACCTGATGTTCCATTTTTAGGATTGTCTTTTGTGCCTTTAAGGACTAAGTCTCTCATAAGAAGAGTGTCATTTGTCCTCCACATATCAGGATTTAGCACTTTCACATAGATCGTCGTCAACTCGTTAGCTGTAGAAGCGTTGTAGGCATATGCAGATGCCGGCACAGAGACCGAAGCCCCACTTCCCGTTGCTGTGGTGTCAAAGCTATCTTCAATAGGCTTATATGAAGCTTGGTAATAACCTATCTTTTGCGATTGTGCAGGAACGCTTTTTTTAATATTACGTAAAATGGTATCTAAAGGCGTACGTGAAGGCATCATCTGCGTCACACTGTTCGATATGTCTTCTCTATTTATAGAAGAGTTCATGTCGGCATTATAAGAGGTTACCGGCACACCTACTACCGCTGCAAAAGCAACCATCGCCTCCACCGGAGTAGCAAATATTATACATAGCAATGCCACAACAGCAAGAGCAGATAATAGTAAAATTGTTTTTTTTGTTTTGTTCATAATTTTATTTTGAATTGGTTTGTTGGTTTAAAATGGAATTTTTAATGTGTGTAAAAGTGGCAAGGTAAATTGAATGGAAAAGGATTGTTATGAATTATTTTTCGATGATTTTTTCAGACAA
>JAVVUK010000052.1:0-7412 GCA_036653215.1 Rikenellaceae bacterium | reverse complement strand
TTTCAGACAATTTGAGGAGCATACTGGGAGTATGTAACGAAAATTGAATGGAAAAGGATTGTTATGAATTATTTTTCGATGATTTTTTCAGACAATTTGAGGAGCATACTGGGAGTATGTAACGAAAATTGAATGGAAAAAGGATTGTTATGAATTATTTTTCGATGATTTTTTCAGACAATTTGAGGAGCATACTGGGAGTATGTAACGAAAATTGAATGGAAAAAGGGCGAAAAATAAGAATAACAACAGGTTATTTGTTTAACAATCCCTCTATATACCCAACCCTTTTTGTTTGAGGCATTGACATAGCACCCCCACCAATTGCTCCTAAGCCATCTACATTTTTACGTTCAAAACGAAGAGACTCTATCTTTTTGTTCTGTCCTTTTATTAGACCTTCATCATACGATTTGCGAACATCGTTTTCATACATAAAAGCGAGCCACAAGACATCTAACACCGTTCGTCCTATTTCTTTTTCATATACTTGACCTATAAAAGTCTCTACGAAAAGGATAAACTCATCGACAACCTCTTTGGCAACCCCTTTTTCTTGATAGAAATCGGCAACTTCTTTTGAAATATCGACATTTTCATTTGTCACTTCCTCGTCTGTTGTATCATCAATCAAGGTTTTAAGACCAGCGGTCTCAAATGCCACATCACCACTATCTCCGGAAATTAGACGTTCAATAAATTTAACCATGCGAGGGTCGCTTTCTAATTTTTGGATCATGCTTAACAGTTGCTCTCTCTCGGCAATTACTGTTTTTAGATAAGTAACAAGCTTTTCTTGACGTGTTTTAGGATCATCTCCAGAACACTCTTTTTCAAGTGAGAGAGCAGAAATAACAACATCGCAACTACTCTCTGTCTCAGGAATTTCAGCCTCCTGCGGCTTAATATTAATCTGTTTCATAAACATAATTTTATTTTTCTTTCGTCTCAAAAGTAGCCTTGCACATACAGAATGTGGCAAAAACATTTGTAAGAAAAATTCGAGGGTCTGCGATATTTTAACTATTTTTGTAGTAAAATGAGATATTATGGCTAAGATAAGACTTACAAAACAATTTACTTTCGAGATGGCTCATGCGCTTGACGGATATGACGGTTCATGTAGACACATACATGGACATTCTTATATCTTATATGTAACAATTATAGGAGAGCCTGTGTCTAACACTTCAGATCCTAAATGTGGAATGGTAATCGATTTTAAAGTCCTTAAAGAGATAATAAACCGTCTTGTGATTGACCGTTATGATCACGCCTTAGTATGCAACAGCAACTCTTCTAAATTATCCTTATTCAAATCTATGAGTCTTGAGTTTGGGAAGGTAGTGTTTGTAGACTACCAACCGACTTGTGAAAACATGATAACACACATTGCCGAAGAAGTATCAAAAGAACTTCCTTGTGGAGTAGCTCTACACCACATAAAACTGCACGAAACGGCCACCTCATTTGCAGAGTGGTATTTATCTGATAACATTTAAAGTAATATGGAAAAAGTATTTCTCATTGACGCATACGCTCTTATATTTAAATTTTACTATGCGCTAATAGGTCGTCCCATGCGTAACAGCGAGGGGCTTAACACCTCCGCCATATACGGATTTACCCGTTTCATTAACGACATTATAAACAACGAGCGTCCTCATCATATAGCTGTTGCTTTTGATCCTTCGGGTGGTAATTTCCGTCATGAGTTATATCCTCTTTATAAGGCAAACCGCTCTGAAACACCAGAAGATATACGCCTTTCGATACCATATATCAAAAACATACTTCGTGCTATGGATATTCCAATTTTGGAAGTTCCCGGATATGAAGCCGATGATGTGATAGGCACTATTGCTAAAAAAGCCTCACAAAACGGTTATGTTGTTTATATGGTCACTCCCGACAAAGATTATGGGCAACTTATAGAAGACAACATTTTTATGTACAAACCCAGCCATAGCGGCAATGGGGTTGAAGTTGTGGGTGTCGAAGAGATAAAAAAAAGATACCAAATAGAAAACCCACAACAGATGATCGATCTGCTTGCACTATGGGGCGACGTGTCAGATAATGTTCCAGGTGTGCCAGGTGTGGGCGAGAAGACAGCCATAAAACTACTTAATAGCTATGGGAATATCGATGGCATACTAAATTCATGTCACGAATTGTCTAAAAAGCAACATGAGAGCTTCCTGTGTAACAGAGAACAACTAATGCTTTCTCGTGACCTTGTAACAATAAGACTCGATGTACCTATCGAGTTTGACATCGACGCAATGGCTATCACAAAGCCAGATGTGGAACGATTAAAAGACTTATACCAAGAGCTTAACTTCCACACCATGCTCACAGATCTACTACGTGGCAATAACACAAGTAACTCACAGCCACAGAAGGAGATGTATTCAAAACGAGAAAGTAATAAACAAACTGTTGATAATGTTAATAACATTGTTAATAACTCTCAACCAAGCTTATTTAGCAATGAGCCTACCCTCTTCGACACACCGTGTCCAGAGGGGTTTAATGAGTGTATGCCTCTTAGTGCTATGACACCTCTTTTTGAAAAAACAGAACGAGATATTGACTCTTATCAACACACTTATACACTTATCAACAATAGCAACATAGATATGCTACTTAGCATTCTTTCTATGTGTGATGAATTTTGCTTTGACACAGAGACCACAGGGTTAAACACAATAAACGACTCTCTTGTAGGCATCTCGTTTTGTAAAGAGGCAGGAAAGGCATATTACATTCCCATAGACTCTTCAAAAGCGAGTGACGAAATATTAGATAAGCTAAAACCACTTTTTGAAAACCCTAAGATCGCCAAGATAGGTCAAAACATAAAGTTTGACATCATGATGTTACGACAAAGAGGCATTGATGTAAAAGGTCTTCTTTACGACACCATGATCATACACTATCTTATTAACAGCGATGAGAGGCACAACATGGACTACTTATCACAGAAATATCTTAGCTACACGCCAATACCCATAAGCGAACTTATAGGAAAAGGAGCAAAGGAGATTTCCATGAAAGATGTAGATATGTCTAAGGTTGTTGAGTATGGTGCAGAAGATGCAGATGTAACTTTCCGTCTAAAAGAGAAATTGTGGGCCGAACTTGTTGAAATTAATGGGACAGAATTATACCTTAACATCGAAGAACCACTAATTCGTGTCTTATGCGAGATGGAGATAAATGGAGTTAAAATTGACGATAAAGAACTTTACCTTTATAGCAAAGAACTCGAAAAAGAACTTGAAGAGATAGGATCTAAAATCATAGAGATGACAGGGGTTGAGGGGTTAAATGTAGACTCTCCTAAACAACTTGGCATAGCGTTATTTGAAAAGTTAAAAATCACCGAAAAGCCTAAGAAAACCAAGACTGGGCAATATAAAACAGACGAAGAATATTTATCATCACTTACAGATAAACACGAGGTTGTCGCTTTGATACTCGAATATAGAGGATTAAAAAAGCTCCTTTCAACATACGTGCTTTCTCTCCCTGAGCTTATAAACAAGCGCACAGGAAGGATCCACACAAGTTATAATCAATGTGTTACTGCAACAGGACGTTTATCGTCAAGCAACCCTAACCTACAAAACATACCTATACGTACAGACGCTGGTAAACGTATTCGTCGTTGCTTTGTGGCATCAGACGATGATCATGTTTTGTTATCTGCCGATTATAGCCAAGTAGAACTTCGTATTATGGCACATCTAAGTCAAGATATAGCTATGATAGAGGCTTTTAAAAGCGGTGAAGATATACACGCCGCAACGGCAGCTAAGATTTTCGGACTTCCAATAGAAGAAGTATCTTCCGAACAAAGACGTAAAGCCAAGACAGCAAACTTTGGCATTATATATGGGATATCTGTTTTTGGTCTCTCGCAACGACTTGGCATAAGCCATGGAGAAGCTAAAAAATTGATTGACGGATATTTTGCCACTTATCCACAAATTGCTCTATATATGAAAGCAAGCATTGCAGAAGCTCAAGAAAAAGGATATACAGAAACTATATATCATCGTAAAAGATATTTAGACGATATAAACTCCAAAAACGCTGTTGTGAGGGGCTTTGCAGAGCGAAATGCCATAAACGCACCTATACAAGGAAGTGCAGCCGACATAATAAAAATAGCTATGTCTACGCTATATAATAAATTAATTGATGCTAACTTAGATTGTAAAATCATACTTCAAGTACATGATGAGCTTGTTTTAGAGGTTGCAAAACGAGATGTTGAGGAAGCTCAAAAGTTAGTTATCGAAGCTATGGAAGGTGCTGCAATCCTATCTGTCCCTCTTTTAGCAGATAGCGGATATGCACACGACTGGTTAGAGGCACATTAATTTTTTTATTAATTCTTTTATTAATAAAAATACTTACCTTTACAAAGGTAACTAAAAACAATATTGTTATGAACAAATACCTAATTAGAATTTCGACAGTAGTATTGATATTTATATGCTACACCTCATCAACTTATGCTCAAGGCTATGTTGATGATCTATATTACAATAAAAATAACGAATCGCACCAAAGACAAACAGTAAAAAGATCTTCTTATACCAAAGACAATAACTATGGAGCAAAACCATGGCAACAGACTCTTGCAGACGAAGGCAAAGAGAGTGATGAAACTGTGGCAGCAAGTAGCGATGACTACTATCCTGGTATGTTTGCCGAAGCTGTTGGAAAGAACAACTCTAATAACGAATATGTAAACAACAACAAAGAAAACGATTATCAACCTTCTTGGTATAATACAACAGTATATGTAACTTGCATTCCTTCTTGGTATTTAGGTTTCGGGTTTGGAGCTAATCCATACTACTATAATCCTTGGATGGCTTCGTCATATTATGGAGGCTATTGGGGTAATCCATGGATGGTAGGTTATCCTTATGGTGGATACTACGGTGGATATTATGGTGGATACTACGGGGGTTGGGGCTATCCTTACTATGGTGGATATTACGATTATCCTTACTATGGCGGAGGCTATGTTCCCAAATATAACAGCAGCAATTCTATATATACAGGTAGTATAAGAAACAATAACGGTGGAAACTATCGTAATGGTTCTTACGGAGGTAGTAATTCACGCTCTTCTGTTTCTTCACTAAGAAGCACAACAGGACAATATCGCCCTACAAACACAACCAACACAACAACACGTAACACATATAACAATACGACAAATACAAATTATCAATATAACAGGAGCACACAATCGACAAATACAGGCACCTCAACATATAACCGTTCTACAACAACGAATAGTAATGTTGGCACTGGTGGCGGTGGCGGTGGTGGCACATACAACAGACGTCGTTAATCGATAAAACGCTTATTAACAATTTTTATAGATATATTTTTAAGTTATCAATACTTGGTTATATGAAAATAAAATTTTTTCTTGTTGCGGCTTTAACACTCTTTGTAAGTGTTGCCCAAGCACAATCAGTAGAGGAGATCATGAGATTATCTTCTTCTTATGCAGGACTTAGCACTTCACGTGTTGTGTCTATGGGAGGGGCATTTACCTCTTTGGGTGCAGATGCAGGGTCGATAGATATAAATCCTGCCGGGCTTGGCATGTATCGTTCAAATGAATTTAGCGTCACTCCAAGTCTCAACATGATCTCGGCAACAACAAATTCTATTGACAAAAGCGGATCCGTTATTAGCAATAAGACGAACACTACAAAGTTCAACTTAGCAAACATGGCAGCTATCTTCACTTTCCCTAGAAGTAGAGAAAACACCGTGCGTAGTATCTCATTAGGATTTTCATATAATCGTTCTGCCGATTTTGATATGCATTCTTTTTCATCCTCTGCACCAAGCAATGGATCTATATCAGACTATTTCTCTTTACAGCTAAAAGGTGTAAATCCAAATAGCATAGATATAGAACAGCATAAAGACACGCCAAACTATGTTTATAATTACCCTATTAATATGTGGGGTGCTATTATGAACTATAATAACTGGATGATCGATGGCACAGACAAAGAACCTTATGAATACAATATAAATCCTAAAAATTTAGAAATTAACGACTTTGTAACTCCGACACAAGACGTACTAAGATCGGGACAATCTAATAATTTCTCTATAAGCACAGGGTTTAACATTAAAGATTGGTTATATCTTGGTGTCACTATGGGAGGGCGTTCATTTAACTATACTGAAAGTGTGCTTTATCAAGAATTTGGTGTTCAAGGCAATAAAGGAGAATTTAAAGAGCTCTATTATAATAGACACACAGATATGAGCGGTGGATCTTTCGACTTTAAAATCGGAGCTACTGCGCAACCTATTACAGGTCTTCGTATAGGACTTGCATACCATGCCCCAAAGGTTACATGGGTAGATGAAGAGTATTATGAAGATCAAGATGTTTCTTATAATGGCGATAAAAATAATTTTCGTTATCAAAACAGTCCTTATGCCATAAACAGATATAAAGTAGTATCATCACACAAACTACTGACCGGTATTTCATATCGCTTGGGAAACATAGGTATAATAGCTTTCGACTATTGCCTCAACCTTAATAACAGCGTTAAGATAAAAGATATTGACGGAGCAAGCGAGCTCTCTAAAGACATACGCCAAGCCACACGCAACAACAGCGAATATAAGGTAGGATTAGAGATTAACGTATATCGAGGATTATTTGCACGTGGAGGTTTCAACTACATAGAGTCTTATTATGACTATGAAGATAAAGGAAATAATAAATATGGAGCTACACGAAACTTATCTGTTGGTTTAGGATATAAATCACGTTCTTTCTTTGTCGATGTGGCATATCAACACTCACACTATCTTATTGAACCATATTACTACTATGGCGGTTCCATAGACGGAACAAGCGTAATATCTGAAAGCGTTATCGACAGTAAGATAAACAACAACTTCGTAACGATGACAGTAGGGTTTAAATTCTAAGATATTCTCATACTACCATAAAACAAAAAGATTAGGAGCAAACGAACACTTACTCCTAATCTTTTTTTATTCTAAGAAGCTGGGGGTTCCGACAGAGGCGTGCAATACACGAGTCATTCGTTTGTTAAACTGCTGAGAATAGATGACATACCGCAAAGTGTGTTGCGCAAGGGTAATTGTTGGGACAATGCTGTGGCCGATAGTTTTTTCATCTACCACACCGTCCAAAAACAAATCGTCCCATTACTTTGCTTTTTACTGGCAAATATAATGGGACGATTTGAGGTTTCAGTGAAACTTTGTCTCGATTATAGTAATAAAAAAGTTAAAACAAACTTATCTTTTGGAAGATATCTTGTTAACTCGTTTAGATTTTTCAATAGCACCCGTAGGACAAACTAATGAACAAA
>JAVVUK010000051.1:0-11332 GCA_036653215.1 Rikenellaceae bacterium | reverse complement strand
TGTAGGAACGACTGCTTTATCGTGAGTTCTTCTCTTATCTCTTCTTGTTTTAGAGATTTTGTGTTTAGGATGTGCCATTTTAATTTAGTATTTATGTTATTATTATTCCGTATATGTTATGTTTTTTATTACCTCTGCATCGCACTCTCCATCTTCATGTATCCGTTGTAAAGGTAATGATAGCATTATTGTGTCGTATAGGTATTGTCGTAAATCTACTTCTCCTGCTTGAGCATTAATCCATATTATCTCATCGTCTCCATCGTTGTCCCAATAGCTCTCTTTAACACTATCGGACTGCTTGATATATAAGGTTGTCTCATATTCAATTGGAAATTCAGCATCTGCCAAACAACGGTCACAAGGAACGGTTATTGTGCCATTGATAGAAATATCTATTTTTGTTGCTCCAAGCCCTTTTGTGATCGCAATATCGACGTTAAAATCGGCATTTATGACCTCTTCATTATCGAAAAAATCAAAAAAAGGCTTACCTATCTTAAGACTTACTGTTTCAGTGTTTGTCGTAAGATTGTTTATGTCAAGTAGATATGCGTTTTCTAACTCTTTCATTAATTATAATTATATCGCAAAATACGGCACAAAGGAAACATTTTTTTTTGGATAAATCAACTTTTTAGGCAAAAAACTTATATCTCTACTTAAATCTTGAAAATCCCATTATCTCCCTAACTTCAGACACAGTCTTACGTGCACTCTCACGAGCAGCCTCAGATCCCTCTTTGGCAACTTTGTTTAGGTAGTCAGCATCTTGGCGAATGTCTAATATCCTTTGGCGAATTGGTGATACAACGCCTATAATATCTTCTGCAAGTTGCTTTTTCATATCTCCGTAACGTATCTCGCAGTTGTTGTATTTCTCTTTAAAGAACTCAAGGGTGTCGGGAGTAGACACGACCTCCATAAGTTGAAATATGTTGGCAATAGGTTCTGCCATAGGTTCAAAAGGTTTTGTAGGACCGCTATCTGTAACGGCTTTCATGACTTTGCTACGTATAGCTTTGTCGTCATCAACAAGGAATATTCCGTTTCCCTCGCTCTTACCCATTTTGCCAGATCCGTCGAGTCCAGGTATCTTTACCAATTCATGATCGAAATTGTAAGGTTGGCTTTCAGGGAAATAGTTTACTTCATATAAGGTGTTGAAACGACGTGCAAATTTGCGTGTCATTTCAAGATGTTGTTCTTGGTCTTTTCCGACAGGTACTTTATCTGCTCTATGAAGAAGGATGTCGGCAGCCATAAGTACAGGGTATGTTAGTAGTCCTGCGTTTACGTTGTCCGGATGTTTGCGTATTTTCTCTTTAAAAGAGACGGTACGCTCAAGCTCACCAACATAAGTGTGCATATTTAGGAGTAGATAAAGCTCTGTAACTTCTGGAACATCGCTTTGAACATATAAAGTAGCCGCTTTTGGATCTAAGCCAGCACCTAAATATTCGGAAAGCACGTTTCTCACATTTCCATTAAGAGCCTTAGGGTCAGGGTGTGTAGTTAGAGAGTGATAGTCAGCAATAAAAAAGAAACATCTATTTTGATGTTGCATCTTTATAAAATTTATTAAGGCACCAAAATAGTTGCCTAAATGAAGATTTCCTGTGCTACGTATTCCGCTTACTACTGTATCCATTTTATATTAATTTTAATAAACTGTAAATTGTTGCACAAAAGTAATGCTTTTCTTCGAGAGTTTATGTATGTTTGTGACAAAATGTTGCAATAAATTATTTGCGTTATCATAAATAGTATAGATGATAAAACTATCATTCGGTGGCATCTTAGTGCTTATTTTGTCGCTATGTCTGCCATTATTTATATATACATATTCTCTTGGTTTGTGGGAGCTTTTTTGTCTTATTGATCTATCAAATATAAGAGAGGCTTCTTTTGCTTATTCTTTTGTTACAGCATCGCTTTTGACATTTATTTTCTTGTCTTCAGACAGTTTTTTCTCGATTTTAAATCATGAACTTACACATAATTTATGGGCTGTTTTCTCTTTTAGCCGTCCTACATCTTTAGAGGTGAAAGCTGGTAAGGGTGGCAATTTTGCATTCAAAGGGCGTAAAAATATAATGACTGTTCTTTCTCCATATTTCTTTCCTCTTATAACGCTATTCCTGTTCCCTTTATATTTTATAATTTCAAATAATTATGTTCAATATTATTTTATTGCTTTGGGTCTTTCTTTTGGATATTCTTTTGCTACGGAAATAAAACAAGCACACTTTTCACAGCCCGATTTGCGTGTTTATGGATTGTTGCCATCATACCTTATAATTCTTTTTTTCCAAGTATTTATCTTCGGTCTACTTCTTTCATTTGTTTGTGATAGTGGGGTTTTGAGCTTTATTATAGATCCTTGTAAAAAAGCGCACGAGATTATTTTATCGTTTTTTTGATGTTTAGTCGTATAAAAATGATAACTTTGTAATCTAATCCTATTATAATGAGAATAATTTTACTATTTGTTACACTCTTATCTTTCAATAATTTTATCTATGCTCAAAATAGATGGAACATAAACTCAAATCAAGAGATTGTATGGAAGATATCTGAAAAAGAGAAGCCTCATTTCGATTTTATTGAGTCGAGTGGCAGTTCAATATCTGTTATCGCCTATTATGGCGTTGATGAAAAAGGTAATTTTAACATAAGTCGTCGGTGCGTATGGCCTATGTTACGTATTATCCCAAATAATACACATGGCTCTTTTATAAGAGAGTTCGACTTTGACATCACTAAACTAATAAATATAAATGGTAATCAAGGGTTTAATTGCTGGTCTATAAAAGATAATAAGGTAGACTCTATAAAGCTAAAAGGTTATATAGAGGTGTTTAGCACTCTTAATAAGCAGTTAGCCATACAAAGGAAGTTCTTCCCATCGTCAGACAAGCCTATTTGGTGTGAGAAATATATGATTACCAACATTTCTCAAAAGCCTATAAAAATAGATATTCCTAATGTCAATATAGAAAATATATCAAGTTCTAAAGATGGGGTAGATGGAAGTTACTATGTTCGCATAAACACCATAGGAAGTGGAGCTTACACTCTTAATGAGGGCGATACTTTGAACTTTGGTGTTGAGATACAGGCGAGAAAATCAAATCAAGAATATATAGTTGTAGATATAGATAAAGAGTTTGCTGCACGTAAGGCATATCTTAGTGAAGTCTCTAAAAACCTTATTCTTAATACTCCCGATAGCCTCTTAAATACGATGTTTGCTTTTGCTAAGGTTCGTGTTGCGGAGAGCATCTTTGATACGGCAGGTGGCTTGCTTCATGCTCCGGGTGGTGGGGACTATTATGCTGCAATTTGGGCTAACGACCAAGCTGAATATGCAAATCCTTTCTTCCCATTTCTTGGGAACAAAAATGGTAATGCGTCGGCTTTAAATTCATATCTTCATTTCGCACGTTTCATGAATAGAGGATATAAGCCTATTCCAAGTTCTATTATTGCTGAAGGAAAAGATATATGGAATGGTGCTGGAGATCGTGGAGATGCTGCTATGATTGGTTATGGAGCAAGTCGCTTTGCTCTTGAAAGTGGAAATAAAGAGACTGCCAAAGAGTTATGGCCACTTATAGAATGGTGTTTAGAATATAGTCGTCGTCAGATAAATACGGATGGTGTCGTCGTCTCACAAAGTGATGAGTTGGAGGGGCGTTTCCCATCAGGAGAAGCAAATCTATGTACATCTTCATTATATTATGATGCGCTTATCTCGGCTTCTTATCTTGTCAAAGATTTAGGACTCGATAAGTCTATTGCTCAGTCATATAGAAAACAAGCAGACGACTTGCGTAATGCTATGGGACGTTATTTTGGTGCAACGGTAGAAGGGTTCGATACGTATCGTTATTATAAAGGTAACGATGTGCTTCGTGCGTGGATATGTATGCCTTTATCGGTTGGTATCTATGACAAGGCAGAGGGTACTGTCGATGCTCTTTTTTCAGATAGGTTGTGGACTGCCGATGGGCTTGCCACAGAGGCTGGTGATAAGACATTTTGGGACAGAAGCACTCTATATGCTTTGCGAGGCATTTTCTCTACTGGAGATACTGAGCGTGCCTTAGAATACCTTAAGAAATATTCGAAACGTCGACTTTTGGGCGATCATGTCCCTTATGCTGTCGAGGCGTTCCCTGAGGGAAACCAGGCGCAGTTATCGGCAGAGAGTGGGCTTTATTGTCGTATATTTACAGAAGGTCTTTTTGGCATACGTCCTACTGGTTTAAAGAGTTTCTCTCTTACCCCACGTCTTCCAAAAGAGTGGAATACTATGTCTCTTAGTGGTATAAAGGCTTTTGGCGGTGATTTCTCTATCGTCGTTACTCGCAAAGATGGGAAGTTAGATATTCTTGTTTGTGAAGAGGATGGCTCTATGATAGCGCATAAATTAATTAAAGATGGAACATCTATAAGTATAATTATAAAATGAAAAAGTGTAACATATTATTGGTAATAGCTCTTTTGAGTGTTACTCAGCTTTTCGGAGCTACAAAAAACGAGGTGCTTATATCGCCTAATGGAAAACTTAAAGTAGATGTGTCTTTGGGTGGTGAGATAACATATACCGTAAAGTGTAATGGAGACTATGTGGTGGTAAATTCGCCTATCTCTATGACAATAAGAGATAAAGGGGTGATAGGAGAAAATCCGAAACTCCTAAGTGCAAAACACACAACCGTTAAAGAGAGCATAGAAGCTCCATTTCATAGAAATAAGCAATTTAGCACTTCGTATAACCAATTGGAAATGAGGTTTAAAGGTGATTATGGTCTTATATTTAGAGCGTATGATGAGGGTGTGGCTTATCGTTTTGTGACTACGATGAAAGATAGTATTATTGTGGAAAATGAAGTTGCTTCGTTTTGCTTTGACAACGATTATAAGGCATATGTCCCTTTCCCAAAGAGCAAAGAGGTGAAAAAAGTCTATTGTATGTCTTTCCAAGCTCAATATAAATATATTAATATTAGCGATTTCTCAAAATCACTTGTTGCTTTTATGCCGCTCACCGTTGATCTTCCTAAAGGAGTGAAACTGACAATCACAGAGTCTGACATGGTCTCTTATCCTGGTATGTTTTTGGCTAAGGGTGATGGAAACGCTCTTATTAGTGACTATCCTGGTCTTCCTTCATTAACGAAAGATGATGAAACACGTAGTGAGGAGGAGGTTGTTGAGCGTCATGACTATATAGCTAAGGTAAATGGAATGCGCACATACCCATGGAGGGTGTTGGCAATAACTACTACTGACGCTGAGATGCTAACTAATAATATGGTATATGCTCTTGCTTCGCCAAACAAAATAGGTGATTATTCATGGGTCAAACCAGGAAAGGTAGCTTGGGATTGGTGGAACGATTGGGGTATCTATGGTGTTGATTTTAAGGTGGGTATCAATACACAAACATATAAACATTATGTCGATTTTGCATCAAAAAACGGGATCGAATATGTAGTCCTTGATGAGGGATGGTATGTCCCTGAAAGTGGTGATATGTTGACAGTGATTGATGATATAGATCTCCCTGAACTTATAAGATATGGTCGTGAGAAGAATGTAGGTATCATATTATGGACTGTTGGTAAAGTTTTGGATAGGCAACTTGAGGAGGCTAACAAAAAATATTCAGAGATGGGAGCGGTAGGGTTTAAGGTCGACTTTTTTAATCGTGATGATCAATATTCTGTTGAGCGCATAGAACGTATCGCTGCTGTAGGTGCGAAATATAAGATGATGATAGATTATCATGGCGTTGCTAAGCCTACTGGGCTTAATCGTGCATATCCTAATGCTATTAATTTCGAAGGTGTTTTTGGACTTGAAGAGCTGAAATGGAGCAACCCTGATATGCCACTTTATGATGTTACTATGCCTTTTATTCGTCAAATGGCAGGTCCTGTCGATTATACACAGGGTGCAATGACAAATGCGACGAAAGAAGACTTTAAAGATATATATTACAGCCCTATGAGTCAAGGGACACGTGCTCACCAAATGGCCACTTATGTGATTTTCGATTCTCCTTTAGTTATGATGTGCGATTCGCCAACTGCTTATGCTAAAAATCAAGAATGCACAGATATGATAGCCTCTGTTCCTGTTGTTTTTGATGAGGTTAAGGTGCTTCATGCTAAGGTTGGTGAATATGTTGTCATGGCACGTCGTAGCAAAGACAATTGGTATATTGGAGGTCTTACGTCATGGATACCACGTGATATAGAACTTGATTTCTCATTTTTAGGAAATGGTAAATATAAGGCCGTTATATTTAGAGACGGGTTAAATACAGATAGGTCGGCTGAAGATTATATTAGAGAAGAGATAGATGTTGATAAAACTACAAAACATACCATTCCTCTTGCTTCGGGAGGTGGCTTTTTAATAAAAATAGAGGGTAAATAACCAAAAGTTACCGAAAAAGTGATATGATATTTTAATAAATTTAAAATACTTCTAAAATAAAAGGGTTAGTAAAATCATTGTTTTACTAACCCTTTATATTTGTGAGTAATGCTTTATTTCTTAGATAACTTATAGATGTTAACAGAGTTTGTTATCTCTTTTTCTTTGGCAGCTTTGCCATATTTGTCAACATCGACAACGTTTTTAGCTCCATGACTTAGACATAAAGGTCCGTTTAGACAACCACCTTCACAAGCCATGCCCTCAAAGAAGTTTCCCTCTGAACGTCCTACTTTCAACTTAAGAAGTTCCATTTTACATTGTTCAAGACCACTCATGACAATAGGTCTAACATCTGTAAGTCCCATTGTAGCCCCTACATCAGCAACCCCTTGAGCTATACCGCCCGACTTGGCAAATATACGTCCGTAGAATGAGGCGTTGTTAAGAACGGTATCTTCAAGAGTCGATATTTCTATGTCTCGTGCATCGATAAAAGCTTGTAACTCCTCGAACGAGATTACACAATCTATTGCTCCGCCAGTCTTAGCAAGTCTAAATTCTTTTTTCTTAGATGCACAAGGCCCTATGAAAATCACTTTTGCCGTAGGATCACCACGTTTTATAAGTTGTGCCACCTCAATCATAGGAGATACCGAGCCTGATATGTGTTTTACAAGTTCAGGGAAGTTTTTCTCTATGAAAGCAACAAACGAAGGACAACATGAAGTAGTCATAAGTTGCTTTTCTGCAAACTCTTCTGCCTCTTTAAATAATGTTATGTCAGCCCCCATAGCAGCCTCGACAACTTGGTGGAACCCAAGTTGTATGATGCCCGTTACGACCTGTTCTATATGAGCATATTTAAATTGGCTCACAATAGCTGGTGCTATAACAGCATACACTTTATATTTCTTGTTGTTCTCAGATCCTTTAAGGATATTTATAACATCAAGGATAAAAGATTTATCCATGATGGCACCAAAAGGACATTGATAGACGCACGCTCCACAAGAAACACATTTGTCATTATCGATTTTAGCTTTTCCTTGTTCGTTCATTGAAAGAGCATTTGCCTTGCAGCTTGTTATACAAGGACGCTTATGTGCTATGATAGCTCCATAAGGACAGGCCTTAGTACATTTGCCACATTCTATACACTTCTCTTTATCAACAACTGCTTTTTTGTTGATAATAGTTATCGCTCCACGTGGACATACTTTTGCGCAATTGTGCACAATACAACCACGACACGCTGGTGTGACATATAGCCCACTCACAGGACACTCATCACAAGCGATATCAATAACTTCAATAACATTTGGGTTGTCTTTATCACCCCCCATAGCCAATTTTATTCTCTCTTGCACTATGGCACGTTCCTTATAGACGCAACATCTAATTTCGGATCTCGGACCAGGAGAAATTATTTTTGGCAGGTCTACATAAACCTCAGAAAGATTGCCCTCGTAAGCTCTGCGAATAACTTCTCTTAATACCTTGTATTTAAGAAGTTGCACATTTGTATCAAATACCCTATCCATATATTTTTAGAATTCATCAATCATAATCGACCTCAACACATTTACCCATTTTTTTGAGGTTTTGCGATATCTTTTCAATTAATTTTAATTTCATTGTCGTATCTAAAGGTAACCCTTTGTGAGCCTTGTTAACATTTTGTCCTACAAAGAAATGTATGTTTGTAGCCTCCTCAAAGAGTATATTTGCCAACAGAGATGCTCCATCGGTCTTGTTGTATAATTTTGGCGTTAAGTCGCTTGCCGATATATATTTGTCTGATAGCTCAACAAGCCTTCTTAATGTTATAACTCCCTCTGTAACAAGGTCTATCCCATTTATATATCCTATTGGAGGGATATCCTTATCTGGAAAATCTAAATATGTGTTTAACGGCTTGTCGAGGTACCTTGCAACAATCTGAGAACTTGTACCACCACAAACTATCTTTTTCCCATCACCATCAAGAAATTGTTTTACGTGTTGGTTATCATTTTCCTTGTCAATAGGAGGACCTACCATTATGTTTACATCTAACCTTTTTCTTATCTTTAATGCCGCTACCGTTGTGTCGTCACCCGGATTTTCAACATATAAATCGTTACTTGCCGATGCTAAAATATGAGCTATGCAACGAGCTGACATCTTTGGAGTTATCTTTTTGTCTAAATAATCCATTATCTGTTTTCTGTCCCATCCGAAGTTTAATATCATGCCTATTCCAGCGTGTATCACTCCGTCTGACATGACCATCACGACATCGTTTTCTTCAAGTGAGAGTACAGTCTCATATACCCTTTTGCCACAAACATTAAGCTCTCTCCTATTAAAGTCAATACATTTCCCTTTGTGGTAGTATATGGCTTGTGGGTTGTCAAACTCAAATAGATGACCTTCTCCGCTTTTATTTACGTGTATAACAGAAAAGGTAGAGTATGATATGCCTCTTTCTTTACATATAGGTAGCGATTGTATTATAGTTTCAATACAATCTTCAAGCGATACCTCATTTGAGATCATAGTGCATAAGATTTTGGATGTTAAGGTTGCTAAAATATTAGCCTTAACGCCACTCCCTAATCCATCTGCCAAGACAATAGTAGTGTATTCTCCACTAACATCGCTTTCTACCATATCTCCACATAACTCCTCCCCAAATTTATTAATTGAGGTGTAGCCGTGTTCTAAAAACAACTCCATATTTACTCTTTGTTTTCACCCTCACTGAGTGTTTGCTTTAGTTTTAGAAGAGCAACCTTTGTCTCCGCAGTAGTTTCTCCTAATAGAGAAGCAATCTCTTGTGCAACCCTCATCTGTTTTTTTATAACTTCATCTGTTGTCTCAAGAGTTTTCATCTTTACCGCTGTAAGACGTTTGTTGTAATCTACATCGGTGGTTATATCTTTCATAACACCAAAAATGATGTTGTTTCCTTTTAGCCAGTTTACCGTAAGGTGTATATATGAGTTTGTGCGAGGAATATACATACTCTCACAAACAACACTTTTTTTGTTTCTTATAGCACTCATAAATTCTGTGGTATCGAAGAAGTCGATCGCAGGCCGTCCTTTGATTTGAAATTCATCTATGCCAAACAGATCACGAGCTTTAGAATTTATGTCTATTATATTTATGTCGTGGTCTAATGTGACAATGCCATTTGGATTATTTTGGATAATCTCGTATGCCATAGACTCAGCCCTCTCTCTCATATATGGCAAGCACACTTCAATATCTGCAAAACCATTATATACAGCCCAAGCCTTTTCTCTGCAAGAATCGTATCCGCAAGCACCACAATTTAACTCATCTTCATGTGTGTGTTTACCTGTTTTTGCAAGTATGGCGGTTATCTCATCTTCGGTAGGTGTCAATCCTTTACCTTGAAGTTTAGGGTAAAAGAAATTTATGTTTACATCAAGTGGTGTCTCCTCTTTTTCACGAGGATATTTTTTAACTTCATTTTGAACATAAGAGCGAATATCGGCATTGGCTTTTATTGTGCCACCGTTAGACTCAATGCTGCAAGGGCCGTTGACACATCCATATTCGCATATACTCATCTCGAAGAATACGCCCGATACGGAGTCTATGTTGTCTAATGCTTGTAAACAACGCTCGTGTCCATCTATCGCAATATATTGATAGTCATCGACAAAAGAGTTGAATGATTTTATTATACCTCTGTTTATTGGAAAATATTTGGCTATGTTAGCGCATTTAGGCGTTTCTTCAGGGCTTTCAGGTAGGGGAGTGATAGTATTTAGATCTATCCCACGTTCTTCAAAAAGGTCGTGTAACTCCTCAAATGTAAGCACTCCATCTATTAACCCACTATCCGCAGCTTCTCGTTTCTTAGCTATGCAAGGGCCTAAAAACACTATCTTACAATTTGGATATCTCTTCTTCAACATCTTGGCGTGCGCAATCATAGGAGAGTCGACAGGTGCAAGATATTTGAGTGCGTTAGGGTAGTATAATTGTATAAGACGGCATACAGCAGGGCAGGCAGAGGTTATAAAGTTGTCGTACTTATCACGTTTCATAAGTTTGGCATACTCTTTTACGACTGCATTAGCTCCAACGGCTGTCTCTTCACAAAAGGCAAATCCTATCTCTTTCAAGGCTGCTCTCATCTTTGAAAAGTCGGAGAGCGAAAAACTTGAAATGAAAGAAGGGGCTACACTTGCTATGACCATGTCATTATTTGCAAGTAGTTCCAATACTTCAGTTTTCTTGCTATGGACAATCTTTGCATTTTGAGGGCATACTTTAGTACACCTGCCACACAAAATACACCTTTCAGCTATGATTGTCGCTTGATGTTCTGTCATGCCAATAGCTTTTACAGGACATTCCCGCAAACACTTGTAGCAATCTCTACATCGAGCTTTTTTAAACTCAAGGTACTCCTTCATAATTATAACAATATTATAACACGTCGAGTTAAAGTGACTAAATAATCACTTATTATTTTTTAATTAGAGGGAGTATACTTGTTACAAATATCTCCTCAATAGATTCACTACAAAGCCTATGTAGCAATATAGAACCATCTTCTTCTATTGTTACATTTGGTGGACATTCGCAGATGCCAACCTCCTCAACTTTTGCAGTAACTCCATTGGCACAATTGCTCAAACAGAAACTGGCTTGTAAGTCTATTACATCTTCTAAATCGTATTTCTTTAGAAGTTCTTTCAAGCCGTTTATTACATCATAAGAACCTTTTAGATGACAAGAGCTGCCGATACAAACTTTTAAAATCATTTTAGTAAGGGTTTGAATTTATTGCCGAACATTATTTATTGCCATTAAGTAGACCTAATGACTTGATTAAGCATATTTTAAACAATTA
>JAVVUK010000050.1:0-11516 GCA_036653215.1 Rikenellaceae bacterium | reverse complement strand
GAACAGATTGACATACGGAAAGACGGACTTATCGGTGGGAGGTTAAACCGTTAAACGCAAGGTGTGTCTGTGGAAGGCTGTCTGTTACGGTGACATATAGGTTCGATCCCTATCCTTGCTCAATAATAACAGCTTCTAAAAATAAAAAAACACTCATAATGAAGAAAAAAATAGAGAATAAAGTTGCAGATACTATTTTGCAAGAACCACAGGAAGTAGAGGTCGGAGGTGTTAAATATTCGGTTGCTCCACCAACGACGGCGACGTTGATAAGGGTGTCTGAATTAGTGTCTGAGATGCCTCATATAAAGATGACTTCTAAAAACATATTATACGAAGTGCTCAATGTTGCGAAAGATTGTCGAGTAATAGGAGATATTATCGCAGTCCTTATACTCGGAGATAAGAACCGTATAGAGAGGAAAATTGTCGCTAAATATAACTTTTTAGGAATGTCTTTTTGTAAGAGAGAGGTTGTTTTTGATAGACAGGCTAAGTTAGCTGAAGAGTTGCTTCAGAACACATCTCCGAAAGAGCTTAATACTCTTGCCATTCAGCTGTTAATGAATATGGAGATATCCGATTTTTTCGGGCTTTCCACTTCCCTGATAGAGGTAAATCTAATAAAACCAACAAGGGGGGTGGAGAAAACGATAGCATCTGGGCTATAATTGCTGGTGTTGCAAAGGGATACAATATAACTTTTGATTATGTGCTTTATAAGATGAGTTATTCTAATATGGTCTTATATTCATCTGTGTTACCCACTTATGGAGATAATAAAGACACGTTCGATGTTTCAAAAGACGCAAATGATCCCTCTAATTTTAATGAAATGAATGATGAAATAATAATAAGAAAATGGGAAATATAGATAATAAGATAGATGAACTTACAGAAAAGCTTAGTCAGGAGGCCACAAAGTATAGTGGTGATATGACGCTGCTGTTTGTAGCAATGACAAATTATCTCTCTTTAGTTCAATCTGTTAATGAGGCAATTGAGCAAAGTATTGCGTTGCAAGCAGAGAATGGTAAGAGTTCATGTCGGATAAAACTTAAAGGTGTTGTAATAAATCAATCTGACAATTCGAGTCATTCAAATATTGCAGACGAGAAAAAAGCCCCTGATGAGAAAGAAGCTCCTAACGAGAAAAAAAAATCTGAGGAGAAAGCAACCATTAAATTTAAAGATGTAATTAATAAAGGAAAGACACTATTAGTAGAGGCTAAGAAAGTAGTTGGTGATACGATGGATGCATTTGAAGGTATCGACGATTCTACTAAGGCTGTTGTAGGGGCGGCTTTTGATATTGGAGCAGCCACTTTATCTGGGGTGTCATCAATCTCTTCTTTGGTGGGATCTTCAAGTAAAGGTGTACAGACCGTTGTTGCTAGTGCGTCAGCTTCTATGGAGGGTTTGGAAAAAGCCAGTGCTATTCTTCAAATTCTTGCGGCAGCAATAGCAATTACAAAAGCGATTTTCCAGATGTGCGATGCCGACAATGAAAAAGTTATAAAAAGAAATGAACAACGCATAAAATCACTCCAAAGAGATTATAAGGTGTTGGCTGCTGAGATCGAAAAAGCATATGGGTTTGATAAATCTGCAAAATTAAATGAGCAGACAGAAAATCTTGAGAAGCAGAAACAACTTATCGAAGAGCAAAAAGCGGCTGAAGATAGTAAGAAGAGCACCGACAAGACCAAAATGGATGAGTATGAAGATAAGTTGGTTGATATAAACATTCAGATTGAGAAGAATAAGGAGGCTGCTGTGGATGCTGTTTTTGGAGCTGATTTAGACTCTGCAATTAGTGATTTTACGGATGCTTATCTTTCAGCATGGGAGAGTGGTGGACAAGGAGCGGAAGTTCAAGGCGGAATTGTCAAGAAGATGATCAAGGGCATGATCAATGAGATCATGAAAAGTAACATAGCTGAAAAGGTAAAAGCATTACGAGAGCTTATTAAAAACGCTATGGCTGGTGATGGCATTGATGCTTCTGAGCAGTCTGAGATTGATTATCAAGCAGATGAGATATATCGTCAGATGGAAGCCGATTCGAAAGGAGCCGAGATGTATATTAAAGGTGACGAGATGGAGCGAGATGCTACTACAAAAGGGTTTGGTGCTATAACACAAGAAAGTGCCAATGAGTTGAATGGGAAATTCACCACTATTCAGGAACATACGGCTCAAATTAGAGATAGCATTTCAACGCTTGTATTAAATAGTGGAGGTATGCTTCAACATCTTGCTGGCATAGAAAGTAATACATCTCATTGTTTAAGGTTAGCCACTATTGAAAAAGATATGAGCGCAGTAAAAGCAGGGATTGGAATTATGACAACAAAAGGGATAAAAATGTTATGATAAAAGAATATGTTTTTAATAAAGCAGTAAGCATGGGAGCGTGTGCGCTTTATACAGGTAAAGAAGATATGAATGAGTTAGCACGATTATTTTTCACACCTCAGGGACAGGAGTTTTGTGTAAATCATAATTTTCCAGATTACCCTACATTTCAAATGTTAAAGAGCGATGAGTTTGAACAGGAGGGTATATATATCGATGAAGATGTTCGTTTGGCTAATAAGGCAAAAGTGGGGCTTATAGGTGATACATATGCAGAATTAGTGTATACAGATCCTAATAAACGTCATGAGGTGATTTTGATGTATGGGGCTAAGGCAAAGATTGTTGCACGTGATTGGGCTGTTGTCTTTATCACTAATGCTGGAGGGGGAGAGGTTGTCTGTGATGCTGATGATACTGCAAAAATAATGATGCTATGAGAAACTTACTTATTGACGGTATAGATGTATATGCCACTTATGGTATATTCATAACCTATGGATGTTATAATAATCTTATATCCTATCCTGCTCTTAAGAAGCCTATTTTGGTTAATAATTGGGCTGAAGAAGATGGCGAAGATGTAGATCTCACCTCTATGGTTTTAGATCATAAAGAGTTTGACCTTTCATTTGCCACACAACAACAAGATAAGGTTTTTGTATTTATACAAATGCTCTCAGCAAAGACATATCATGAATTTAACTTCGGAGACCTTAATCGTGTTTATACGCTTCGTCTATTATCACAGCCTAATAAAAAGATGTATTCTCGTTCCGAGATATTCTCATTACGCTTTGCCGACGATTATCCTATGAGAAGACGTGTCAGTGGTGTCCCCTCTTCGGATATGGTGTCTCAACGAGGATATGTTTTAGATGATGTCGATATGTCGAGATATGGGGTTTATGTATTAGATGGTTCCGATGCTGAGATAATGAAAGTTCCGGATGTGAAAATCAACATCACAGATAATATAGTGTTGAATGACGCTCTTAAATACCATTCTAAAAATGTGCAACTTCCGTGTCTTATGCTTGCTAAAAATATAGATGAATTTTGGCATAATTACGAGGCTTTGCTCTTTGCCTTGACACAAGACGATGCACGAAGTTTATATTATGATAAGCTTGACGAGGAATATAGTTGTTATTATAACAATTCTAAAGTCGTTAAGTTCCGTATTGCCGATAGAGTGTGGTGTCAGTTTACGATGTCGCTTACCTTTACTTCTTTTGGGGTTCCTATAATCGACGATGCTATTTTATCATCTGAGAATGGTTCGGGAGTAATAACAGAACAAGGTAAATATTTTATAAATTTAAATGTGTAAATATAATGTCGATAAGAAAATTAAAAATCAGCGAATTGCCAAAGGCAAACACCATAAACGGGTTAATTGTTTTAGGGGTCAACGGTAATAATGAAAGTGTATATGCAGATATGTCTATGCTTAAAGGAAATCAAGGCATTCAAGGTGTTCCTGGTGTTCGTGGTATTCCGGGTGTTCAGGGTGTTCCTGGCATTCAAGGTGTTCAGGGCATTCAAGGTGATCAGGGTTATCCTGGTCATCCCGGCCCTCCCGGAAACGATGGGCGATTTACAAATATAGCAAACTTCACAACTGCCATTCCTTTTGCTGTGGGAGAGAAAAAGTCTATCTCGTTAAAGTCTAATTTATCTAATTACGATGGGAAGATGATATATTTTGTTTTCCAGACAACTAAATACTCAATGAATTGGCAATATCCAGTGTCGTTTATATATCTAAATTCCTTAACCAATAAGAAATATAAATTGACTACTGTTGTTCAAAGTACAGATACCTCTCATCTTGTTTTTGATGTGGACGTGTTTACTAATAATACTCTTGATATTACCTATCTTACCAGTCCCAGTGCCCATAGTAATATAATTCTGTTACCATATATCTATGTCATGTAAGTGATAAATAGAGAAAAATAAAATCTAATAGTATGAAACTATATTATAAAGGAGTAGAGTATATTGATATTCCAACCGATGATAACAATTTCTTATATCGGAGTATAATGGGGGATAACTCTCTGAATATCACTTTTACACTTTCTGAGAATAAAAATTTCCCTGTTGGTTTATATTGTGATAATTTTCTTGGAGAGCGTTATACGTTAATGAGTCCTGTGAATGTTAAAAAGAACAATACTAAATCATATAGCTATACCTTAAATTTAGAAGGTATGCAGGCTACTTTAATGAAATATAAATTTAAAAATCATATAGATGGGTCATTAAAGTTTAGTGTTACAGCGAAGCCTAAGGAACATCTGGATATGCTTGTAAAGAGTCTTAATCAGCATGATAATATATGGGTTGCAGGGTCTTGTTTAGACGCTGTTGAGGGAGTTGTCTCTTATAACCATAGCTCATGTTCTGAGGCGTTAAATGCTGTGGCTCAAATGTTTAATACAGAGTGGGAAGTTGAGTACCTACATGATGGGAAGTATAAGATACACCTTAAAAAGGTTGAGTATAACAAGACCGATCCGTTGGTGTTGTCTTATGGTAAGGGCAAGGGCTTTTTATCTGGGTTGAGTCGTACTACCGAGTCTGCCAACCAAATTGAAATTTTGTATATTCAAGGAGGAGATCAGAATATAGACGCATCTACATATAAATCAGAATTTCTGCTTTTGCCTAAATCAGAGCCTCAGTCGATGAAATGCCTTGCTTATGATGGGGTTCAGTTTTACGATAATTACGATCTTAATAATCCCCCTCCTCCAGAGATTAATTGTCGTTTGTATGTAACAGATATAAAAGGAGGGTACATTCAAAGAGCCGATAAAACGTTGGGAAGTGGTGTTGAAGCGAGTTTAGATTGTTCACATATATATCCTAAAGGAGGAGGAACGGTCAAGAGTGTTACTTTTGAAAAAGAAAATGACCCGTTGGCTATTAATTGTGATTTTGTAGGTTTAGACGCTGTTGCTCAAGGTTTAAATTATGACGCTTTGCGAGCCAATGGCGACAATGTACGTATCGTCTTTCAAGAGGGGATGCTCACAGGTAAGGAGTTTGATGCTAATTATGAGCATAAGAGCCATACTTTTAAGATTGTTCCTCAAGATGTAGATGGGCAGCGTATGCCTAACAAGATTTTCGCTCCTCAGGTAGGTGAAAAATATATAGTTCTTGGTATAAGTATGCCAGAAGAGTATATTTGCAACGATCTTGAGAAGAAAGGAGCCTCATGGGATATGTTTCGTGAGGGAGTAAAATATTTGTATGAAAATGAGCAACCTCGCTATTCTTATATGGGGACTTTAGATGGCATTTGGGCAAAACGCTCGTGGGCTAACATAGGTCATAAAATAAGACTTGGTGGATATATCCAATTTGTAGATCCAGAACTTGTCGATGCTAAAAGTGATGATGTTCTTATTCGTATTACGGGGATAAAACAATTTGTTAACAATCCGTATAGTCCAGAGTTATGTTTCACCAATGTAGTTGCTACTGGAGGTGTCACTTCTATGTTGAAGAAGATTGATGCCAATGAGGTTGTTGCCGACGATGACCGACGTCATGCTTATAATTTCACTAAACGTCGTTTTAATGATGCTAAGGAGACGCAGGCTTTGTTAAAGGAGACGGTTCTTGATTTTTCAAGTCCTGCGAACCCTATTTCGGTACATACCATGTCTGCTCTTGTTGGTGATGAGAGTCTTCAATTTCGCTTTGTGAAGTTTGTTTCCGAAGAGAAAAAGGAGAAGATAGGTGATACTATTACTACAACTCTTGTTACTGTACCTCACCAATTGGCACACCATATAGAATATAAGAAAGGCGATCTTGTCGGGACAGGAAGTTTGATTGTCCCTGAGGGGTATCTTCAACATCTCACCCTCGATGTAGATCCTACAATTAATGGAGCTTTGTCTTATAAATATTGGGAACTTTCGGCAACGACATATTCTATTTCAAACGGTGATGTTCGTCATTATTTATATGCTCGTGTCAGTAAGACGGGTAACATTTCCGACATTTCAAATCCTAAAGGAGGTCAAAATAACTTTGTGTTTTCAGAAAAGGCGATAGGTCTAACTTCAGAGACAGGTTATTATCATCTATTGGTAGGTGTTCTCAATAGTGATGATAGCGGAGAGCGTAGTTATGTGTCGTTATATGGATTTAGCGAGTTGTTGCCTGGAAGGCTTACCACAGGACGTATAGCCTCATCCGATGGTAAAACATATTTCGACCTTGATAGTGGTGTTATTGGAGGCAAGATAGTGTTTGAGAACGACAAAAATCAGAGTATTTCCGTTATTGATGGAGGTGTTGTCAATGCCGATTGTATAGATACGAATAATCTTATAGCCAAAAAGATATGCACTTCTAACACAAGTAGACGTATTGAGATCAATGCCGATGGTAATAATTCTATTTGTATGTATGGTGGTAATCCTGGACTTCCTGGTAATCCTGGACTTCCTGGTAATCCTGGACTTCCTGGAGCCTTCACATCCCCTAACCTTATTATCGAAGGGAAGAACATATCAAATATCAATAGGTTTATTAATCCTCAAACTTTGCCTTCAGCAACGGTTATAGATGTGAGTAATTGTTCTTATCATAAAGTGTATGATAAAAGCAACACTAAACAAGCTAAGGGACATATGACTCCTGCTGTGATACACTTGTTGCCAAATGGAAGTTTTAATATAACAGACGATCTTTCTGGTAGGCTCCTTACTATTATCCCCAAGCTTGTAGTAAAGATAGATGCTTATGGTAAGGGTAGTTATCCTATCGGTCCCTATTGTTTAGGCTCTATTTCTGTTAAGGTGTTTTTAGATGATTTTGTCTTGGGAGAAAGTAGTTATCACTTTGCTGGTTATCACGATCCTGTTGTTATCGAGATCCTTGAAAAGAGTTATATGTTGTGTGAGGGAGTCCACGATATAAGAGTAGAGATCGAAGGAATTTATGACTTACGCTCGTTCCCTCTTGTTTCGGGACAGAACCCCGACGACTATAACCTCTCTGTTAATGTAGATGTTACGGTAACTCCACTTCCGAATTTGATAACGTATAATATTGTAGATAAGCTGACACATATTTTCACTAATGGCTTTGGTAGTCGATATGATGCGAAGAAACATTTTTGTGTCATCAATGCCACTAATACTCCATTAGTTAACGTACAAGGCGAGCAGTCCTACCTCTCAACCGATGGACAAACGGGACTTATAATCAACGATAGCGGTGTTTACTACTCTCGTGACACCCAATCCGATAGCTCCACGTTTAATACCGTAGTCAAAGGGGCTGTTCCTTCGTTGGTTTATATAGTAGAAACGTTGCCAAATGGAAATATTGCTCGACAATGGACAGGGGTTGATAATATACAAATAGGCTTGAAAAAGGTTATTAATGGGAAATGGGAAGTTACTATGAACTCTCTTTTTTCAAATTGTAACGACTATATGGTCTCGCTCACACCACATGGAGTAGGTTCCTTATATATAACCGATAAACAATCCGAGAAGTTTTATATTCATAACACTAATGGTTCAAATATTTCTTTTACTTGTTGTGTTTATAATATACGAGGGATGTTAAGTTAGAAGAGTACTTTAAATAAACAGACGATGTGTTTTCGTCTGTTTATTTTTTTATAATATTGTAATTGTGAATAAAAAGTTGGCTTTTTTTTTGCATTACAATATTTTATTGTAATTTTACAATAAAATATTGTAATGCGATCACATAAAAATAGAATTATGAATAAAATTTTAACAGTAATAGCGTTTATGGCTGCTATTAGCAGTTGTAACAAAGAAGAAGGCAATGGACGTTTAGATCCCAATTCGATGCTTGTCATCAATGCCGGTGTTGACGTGAAAGGCGACAATCCCGAACATTGTACGGCAAGGGAGGTGGTAGAATATGCGAATGCTATTTCGTCTTTTACTTATTTCCACGGTAGCGAGACCGTTCTCTATTCTCAAAAAGATTTCGAACGTAACAGGATTTTAATGCTAAGCTCTGAGATCATCGACGCTGATACTCTTGTCACATGGAGGATAGAAGATAGAGACATAGTAATATTAAGAATTGGAGTTAAATTTGCATATTTAGATAATAAAATATGCTATTATCCTACTCCAAGGTTTGTCCCAGATGTGGAAAATAAAAAGATAAATGTCTGTGTATATGGTCATCCGAAAGATGAGAATGGAAAATATGATCTTGACAAATCTATTCTTGTGAAGAGAGATGAATATCCTTATCCTCCCGGATTTGAGGCTCGTGAAGACGTGTATAATGCATTGCTTTTTGAGTATGGTGAGATTTTACGTAAAGATACTTGTGCTTATATTCCGAATGCTGTTATGATAGAGGCTGAGAAGAATATAAAGGCAGCGTATGCCAGAGGCGACTATGCTGCTTGTTATAAACTTTTCGATACAGCATTGACATTCTATCCTATTACCGGAGCCGAGTGGCGAGCTCTAAAAGCTCAAGGCATAGAATAGATAGCCCTTACATAAAAATAGAGTTAGCACATTGTCGATATGTGCTAACTCTATTTTTATGCAAAAATCACAAGTTTATTATTGGTAGGTGTTCTCAATAGTGATGATAGCGGAGAGCGTAGTTATGTGTCGTTATATGGATTTAGCGAGTTGTTGCCTGGAAGGCTTACCACAGGACGTATAGCCTCATCCGATGGTAAAACATATTTCGACCTTGATAGTGGTGTTATTGGAGGCAAGATAGTGTTTGAGAACGACAAAAATCAGAGTATTTCCGTTATTGATGGAGGTGTTGTCAATGCCGATTGTATAGATACGAATAATCTTATAGCCAAAAAGATATGCACTTCTAACACAAGTAGACGTATTGAGATCAATGCCGATGGTAATAATTCTATTTGTATGTATGGTGGTAATCCTGGACTTCCTGGTAATCCTGGACTTCCTGGTAATCCTGGACTTCCTGGAGCCTTCACATCCCCTAACCTTATTATCGAAGGGAAGAACATATCAAATATCAATAGGTTTATTAATCCTCAAACTTTGCCTTCAGCAACGGTTATAGATGTGAGTAATTGTTCTTATCATAAAGTGTATGATAAAAGCAACACTAAACAAGCTAAGGGACATATGACTCCTGCTGTGATACACTTGTTGCCAAATGGAAGTTTTAATATAACAGACGATCTTTCTGGTAGGCTCCTTACTATTATCCCCAAGCTTGTAGTAAAGATAGATGCTTATGGTAAGGGTAGTTATCCTATCGGTCCCTATTGTTTAGGCTCTATTTCTGTTAAGGTGTTTTTAGATGATTTTGTCTTGGGAGAAAGTAGTTATCACTTTGCTGGTTATCACGATCCTGTTGTTATCGAGATCCTTGAAAAGAGTTATATGTTGTGTGAGGGAGTCCACGATATAAGAGTAGAGATCGAAGGAATTTATGACTTACGCTCGTTCCCTCTTGTTTCGGGACAGAACCCCGACGACTATAACCTCTCTGTTAATGTAGATGTTACGGTAACTCCACTTCCGAATTTGATAACGTATAATATTGTAGATAAGCTGACACATATTTTCACTAATGGCTTTGGTAGTCGATATGATGCGAAGAAACATTTTTGTGTCATCAATGCCACTAATACTCCATTAGTTAACGTACAAGGCGAGCAGTCCTACCTCTCAACCGATGGACAAACGGGACTTATAATCAACGATAGCGGTGTTTACTACTCTCGTGACACCCAATCCGATAGCTCCACGTTTAATACCGTAGTCAAAGGGGCTGTTCCTTCGTTGGTTTATATAGTAGAAACGTTGCCAAATGGAAATATTGCTCGACAATGGACAGGGGTTGATAATATACAAATAGGCTTGAAAAAGGTTATTAATGGGAAATGGGAAGTTACTATGAACTCTCTTTTTTCAAATTGTAACGACTATATGGTCTCGCTCACACCACATGGAGTAGGTTCCTTATATATAACCGATAAACAATCCGAGAAGTTTTATATTCATAACACTAATGGTTCAAATATTTCTTTTACTTGTTGTGTTTATAATATACGAGGGATGTTAAGTTAGAAGAGTACTTTAAATAAACAGACGATGTGTTTTCGTCTGTTTATTTTTTTATAATATTGTAATTGTGAATAAAAAGTTGGCTTTTTTTTTGCATTACAATATTTTATTGTAATTTTACAATAAAATATTGTAATGCGATCACATAAAAATAGAATTATGAATAAAATTTTAACAGTAATAGCGTTTATGGCTGCTATTAGCAGTTGTAACAAAGAAGAAGGCAATGGACGTTTAGATCCCAATTCGATGCTTGTCATCAATGCCGGTGTTGACGTGAAAGGCGACAATCCCGAACATTGTACGGCAAGGGAGGTGGTAGAATATGCGAATGCTATTTCGTCTTTTACTTATTTCCACGGTAGCGAGACCGTTCTCTATTCTCAAAAAGATTTCGAACGTAACAGGATTTTAATGCTAAGCTCTGAGATCATCGACGCTGATACTCTTGTCACATGGAGGATAGAAGATAGAGACATAGTAATATTAAGAATTGGAGTTAAATTTGCATATTTAGATAATAAAATATGCTATTATCCTACTCCAAGGTTTGTCCCAGATGTGGAAAATAAAAAGATAAATGTCTGTGTATATGGTCATCCGAAAGATGAGAATGGAAAATATGATCTTGACAAATCTATTCTTGTGAAGAGAGATGAATATCCTTATCCTCCCGGATTTGAGGCTCGTGAAGACGTGTATAATGCATTGCTTTTTGAGTATGGTGAGATTTTACGTAAAGATACTTGTGCTTATATTCCGAATGCTGTTATGATAGAGGCTGAGAAGAATATAAAGGCAGCGTATGCCAGAGGCGACTATGCTGCTTGTTATAAACTTTTCGATACAGCATTGACATTCTATCCTATTACCGGAGCCGAGTGGCGAGCTCTAAAAGCTCAAGGCATAGAATAGATAGCCCTTACATAAAAATAGAGTTAGCACATTGTCGATATGTGCTAACTCTATTTTTATGCAAAAATCACAAGTATTTTACAAGTATCTTACAAGTTTATTACAAGTATTTTACAAGCATCTTACAAGTTTATTACAAGT
>JAVVUK010000049.1:0-11552 GCA_036653215.1 Rikenellaceae bacterium | reverse complement strand
AATGCAGACTTCGCTGTTAATGTCGATGGTTCTCCAAATACGGCTCACTCACTAAACCCAGTTCCCTTTATTGTTGTCTCAGACAACATAAAAAATGTTGAAAATGGAGTATTAGCAGATGTTGCTCCAACGATCCTAAAAATTATGGGCGTAACGCAACCATCTGATATGACGGGTAAAGCGTTGGTATAAAGTTTAAAATGATAGGGGAGAATTTTTTTCTTCCCTATTTTTTATACAAAAACAACTATAAATAGTAAAATATGAGTTTTTTATTTTACCTTTGTCTAAATTAAATTTAAACATATGACAATACCTATATCATTAAGCAAGAAGTTTACTCTCAAATGGTTTTTATCATGGGCTGCTGTACTATTAGGCTCTATTTTAGTGGCTATAAGTATCGTTTTATTTACGGCACCATATAAAATTATTCCCGGTGGAGTATATGGTATAGGAATAGCGTTGAATTATATTTTCCCAGCTTTTAAGGTCGGTACATATGGTCTTATGATGGATATTCCTCTTATGTTATCATATTTCTATTTCTTTGGAAATAATGCAGGTATGAAGACTGTTGTTGCTGCTGTAATAACGCCTCTTATTATGAATGTTATGCAGGAGTATATGGGTACTGATCCTGCGACTATGCTGGGTGGAACCTTTAACCTTATAGATGATAAGATGTTATGTTCTGTTGTCGGAGCTGCTGTTATGGGTGTAGGCTTGGGGATACTATTTAACAATGGAGGAACATCTGGAGGTACAGATATAATTGCTATGTTTATCCATCGTTATGTTAAGATCCCTCTTGCAAGTTCATTGATGTATGTTGAGGCTTCGGTGGTGCTTTTCGGTGCTATTGTTATTGGTGACTGGAAACTACCGCTTTATTCTCTTATATTTATATTTGTGTGTACACGTGTAATAGACTATATGGTCGGTGGTGCAGGTACAGACAAATTGATGTTTATAATATCGTCAGAACACCAAAAGATAAAAGATCACATTTTATTTACCCTTGAAAGGGGTGGTACTTATATAAAAAGTACTGGTATGTATACAGGTCAAGACAAAGATGTCATCTTTGTTGTTGTCTCACGTAATCAAGTCACGGCAATGCGTTCTTTTGTGAAAAGTGTAGATCCTCTTGCCTTTATGGTTGTTGTTGACGCTAATGAAACTTTAGGTGACGGATTTAAGGAATTTGAATAATGGATAAATCTACAAGAAAAAAAGCGACGACTATTGTCATAATGCTCGTCATAGTGCTGACATATCTTCTTCCTACAAATAAGGTCGTTAAATATGATTTTCTTGTTGGGCAACAATGGGAAAATGGAACTCTTGTGGCTCCGTTTGACTTCCCAATACATAAAACCGACAAAGAATATATGTCGGAGGTAGACGGTTATAAAGATACATTTATACCTATATATAAAGAAGATTTAAATCTTAAAGATAATATCGTAAATGCCCTTATCTCCGATTTTGATCTTCCTGTCTTAAACGACAGCTTAGCAAAATTATCAAAGCCTATATTTGCTAAGACAGAACATAGTAAGGTGGCAAATAAAACCCTTAGAGCCATTGATGAAATATATAAAAATGGTGTCATCTCGATCTCTCAAGACGAAGATAAAGATAAACATCGTGATGTGGTTCGTGTGTTGAAAGGTGATGAGATATCTATAAAATTAGTTAAAAACATATACACCATATCCCAAGCCAAAGCCATATTAAAGAGTTGCCTTAGGGATGGGGGTTTTGATACTACCTATATAGAAAAATATACGCTTGATAAATATATTCGTCCTAACATCATTTATGATGAAATCTTAAGTGGAGAGATGTTAGATGAAAACGTAAAGAAAATATCTACTACTAAAGGGTTTGTTACCGAAGGCACAATCATTATTAACGATGGTGATATAGTCTCTCCGCAATCTGCCACGACCCTTGAAAACCTAAATAGAGAATATTCATATTTGGGTGCAAAAACGTTTTCTATACTTCCGTATGTTGGAAATTTTATATACCTATCTCTTCTTATCCTGATCTCTTGCTTTTCTATATTTCTTCTTTTTAGTGGGAAAACACTAAAGTTAAATGCTGTATTGTTTATTGCTACCTTATATATCCTTATGACTTTGTTCTGCTCGGTAATCTATAAGATCCCTTCTGTCAGTATATATGTCGTTCCGTTGGCGATCGTTCCGTTCTATTTATCTCAGTTTTTTGGGTCACGAGTAGCTATAATCCAATATACATTTATCCTCCTTATATGTGCTACTTACGCTTCACAACCCTTTGAGTTTATAATATTTAACCTCATTGCCGGTGTTGCAGGTGTCTATTTTCTTCGTCGTTCATACCGTCGTAACGCTATGTTCTTGGCTGTCCTTGCAACATTTATATCATATATTGCAGTCTATCTTGCCTTTACCTTTATGCGTCAACAGGAGATAGTCTCTTCTGATTTATATATGGTTATGTGGTTTGCCATAAACGTGTTATTGCTATTAGTGTTTCTTCAACTTACTTTCATCTTTGAGAAAAGCTACCACTTCGTTACCAAAATTACCTTAGTGGAGCTTTGTGATACAAACCAAAAGTTATTAAAAGAACTTTCAGAGAAAGCGCCTGGTACTTTTCAACACTCACTTCAGGTTGCCAATATCGCTGAAGAGGCGACAGCAGCGATAGGTGGAAATACCTTGCTTGCTCGTACTGGGGCTATGTATCACGACATAGGGAAAATGGCCAATCCTGGTTACTTCGTGGAAAATGTACGTGCTGAAGAGAGCAATCATGACTCACTATCACCTGTCGAAAGTGCTAAAATCATAAATAGCCACGTCCTTGAAGGCATGGTCCTTGCACGCAAATATGCCTTGCCATCGATTGTCTCCGATTTTATAGCAACACACCATGGCGATTCTATAATACGTTACTTCTACCATAAACAAGTAGAGGCTGTGGGTGCGGAAAATGTGAATATTGCTGATTTTCAATATGTAGGACCATCTCCAAGTACAAAGGAACAAACGATATGTATGATTGTCGATTCTGTGGAGGCTGCGGCTCGCACATTAAAAACGCACGATCGTGAGAGCATAGCAGAATTAGTAAATTCGATAATTTCTACGCAACAATCTTCGGGTCAATATAGAAACTCGCCTCTTACCTTTAACGAATTAGAGAGGGTTAAGGAGGTTATAATTAGTAAGACGTTAGATGTGTATCATGCAAGGGTTGTATATCCTAAGTAATGCAAAATAAAATGGTTATAGTATAATTAAATATATTAATGAAAAAGATATTAGTTGTTGGTGCAGGTGGACAAATTGGCTCTGAGCTCACGTCAGCCTTGCGAAATGTTTATGGTGCAAATAATGTTGTGGCTACCGATTTGCGTGATCACCTTAAGTTTGCCGTTGATGGACCTTATGAGAAGTTGGATGTTTTAGATCCTTTTGCTCTTGCTCATGTGGTCCATAAATATAATATAGACTCTATATTTAACCTTGTAGCTCTGTTGTCGGCAACAGGAGAGGCAAATCCAATGTTCGCATGGAAGGTAAATATGGGTGCTTTGATGAATTGCTTAGAGGTGTCTAAAAATTTTGGGTGTTCTTGCTTTACTCCTTCTTCAATAGGAGCTTTTGGCAATACAACACCTAAAGACAACACTCCACAAGATACTATCATGCAGCCAAATACGATATATGGAGTTTGTAAAGTTACGGGAGAGATGCTTTCAAACTACTATTTTGAGAGGTTTGGAGTTGATACACGAAGTGTACGTTTTCCAGGTCTTATATCGAGTCTCACACTTCCAGGTGGTGGCACTACTGACTATGCAGTAGAGATATTCTATTCTGCAGTTAAAGGCGAGAAGTTTATATGTCCTGTGCCTAAAGGTAATTACATGGATATGATGTATATGCCAGATGCGATAGATGCTTGTATTAATCTTATGGAAGCAGATCCTAAAAAATTTATTCACCGCAATAGTTTTAACATAGCATCTATGAGTTTTACACCTCCGATGTTGTATGAAGCTTTGAAAAAACGTGTTCCAACACTTGAAATGGAATATGTAGACGATCCGATAAGAGCTGCAATATCTGCTTCTTGGCCAAATAAATTAGATGATACTTGTGCTCGTGAAGAGTGGGGTTGGAAGCCAAAATGGGACATGAATTCTATGATAGACGATATGTTAATTAAGATAAAGGCAAAACTCAACAAATAAATAAAATAAAAAAGCTGCTTAATAGATTTATTAAGCAGCTTTTTTTATTAATATATTTTAGCACCTATTTTCTTGTGAGTAGCGTAACATTTGAGTGTCATACTCTTCTGTGAAGTCGAGTACTATATCTGTAATCTCACCATTAGAATAGAGAACTTCCATCTTCGGATTTACAAAACCGCTGTAAGGGGCAAGGTTGAGCTTACGGTAACGTTCTAAAACTTCATCGTGAAGGTCTTCCTTTATCGTAACGCCATATTTTTCGATAAGGTCTTTCCCTGCTTTATAGTCGCCTTCGCTTTTTATACGTTGAACCTCCCATAGAAGCTTACCAAATAAAACACGTAGAGCATCGTAGTCCTTAACCTCGATATATCTTTTGTTGTCTCTTTTTACAATTGCTATGACGTTTCCATTTGCAAAACACCATTCTGAAATGGTCTTGCGGCAACGCATATGCGCCTGAACAACATCTTTCCCTTTTTCGATACGGACAAGTTGTCCCATTATGCCATTGAAAATATAACTATAATATTCGGCTTTCATGCTATCCATAGACGACATGACACCTAACTCGATCATCTTCTTGTCCCCCATAAAATAGAGAGCGAATAGGTCGGCACGGATCTCTTCGAGTGTAGATCCGTAATTTTTAAGTTCGTCTCCCGTCACTCCATCTGCAAGTTGTCCCGATCCATGTCCGAGACACTCATGAAGCTCAGTATGTAAATTACCTGCTTTCTCACCAAAAATACGAGATAGCTCAATTTCACGATTTGAATAGTAAAACTCTTCCATCATGCCGCTGCTTAGAGAGGCTTTCTCGTATGCGGCAGTTATGTTGTTGATGCTTACAGATTTAGATCCATGCTCTTTCCTTATCCAATCTGCATTTGGAAGATTTATGCCTATTGGGGTTGCGGGATAGCAGTCCCCACCTAACATTATGGCACTTATAACTTTAGAACTTACTCCCTTGACCTCCTTTTTTCTATATCGTGGGTCGATAGGAGAGTGTTCTTCAAACCATAAAGCGTTGTCGCTTATGATCTTAGAGAGCTTAGTAGCCTCTTTGTCTTTTATGTTGACCATCGCCTCCCATGAACCTTTCAGCCCCAGAGGGTCGCCATATACTTCTATAAATCCATTTATAAAATCGATGTCTGCATCTCTCTCTTTGAGCCATTTTATGCTATATTGATCGAATATTTTAAGGTCTCCACTTTGATAATATTGTATCAATAAATCTATAACTTCCTTTTGACCTTCATTTTGTGAATATAGCAATGCCTTTTGTAAGTTGAAAACGATCTTTTCTATCTGAGACGAATATTTACCTCCGATATGCCACTTCTCTTCAACCACCTTGCCATCTATCTTTGTCAAACGGCTATTTAGCCCATGCATCTCTCTGCCTTGACAATGGGAATAAAAATCCTCAGCCTCCTTTTGTGTCACGCCATAATAAAAGTTATTTGCTGACGATGATATAAGGTCGTTGTTGCTGTCTTCACTGACACGTTTTTTGAATAATTGAGGGTCGAATATTATCTCTATAAGAGTATTATCAACAGTTACGCTTGCTTTTTTAGCAATTTCTAAAAGATATTCTTTGCTGAATTTAGGAATAAACTTGTCGGTAGAGTAGTGGTGGTGTATGCCGTTTGCAAACCATACCTTTTTTAGGTAGCATACAAAAGCATTCCACTCTTCTCCTTCTTCTTTTCCTTTTAGATAGGCGTATATCGATTCTAAAAGAGAACGTATGGGAAGGTTGTATCTGAAATTTTGATCAAAGAGTATGTCACGACCCGATAGGGCAGCTTCACTAAGATAATATATAAATATCTTATCTCTAAGTTTTAAAGATTGGAAGTTAGGAACGTCAAATCTTAAAATGCGTATGTCGTCAAAAGTATCTATCATCATGCAAGAGGTGAATTTTCTTCTTTGGCCATTGCTCTGTAAAACATCTTATCTACAAAAGAAGGAAATAGAACTTTTAGGTATTTTGTTCCTTTGCCGTTAAAATCCATCAATAACTCTCTCTTCCTTTTTGTTATACCTTTTATTATTATGTGAGCAGCCTCCGCTGCACTCATCATCTTTTCCTCTTTGCGAGGGGTGTCTCCTTGTTTCGATCCGTCACTTGTGAGGGCGTTAAAGCGGATGTTTGATGCTGTAAATCCGGGACAGGCTATCATCACATGAACTCCTTTTTTTAGATTTTCAACTCTTAAAGTATCTAAAAGACCTGTCATAGCATATTTGGAAGCCGAATATCCTGTGCGTGCAGGAAGTCCATGTATCCCTGCGACAGAAGAGATCCCAACGATCGAACCACGACTATTTTGTATGTAAGGAAGGGCATATTTGCAACAATATGCTGTGCCCCAAAAGTTAATATCCATAAGTTGATGTATGACCTTCATGTCTACTGTGTCAAATAGTGCTCTCATGGAAATGCCAGCGTTGCATATGAGTATGTTTATGCCTTTATAATTATCAATGGCTTCTTGGATAAGATTTTTGCAATCTTCCTCTTTTGAAACATCACAACAAACGGCAATAGCTTTACCCCCTTTGTCAGTTATCGATTTACATTCTTCTAATAGCCTCTCAATGCCACGTGCTGCCATGACAACGCAAAATCCCTTTTGTGCATATTCACGAGCGAGAGAAAGACCAATGCCTGATGAGGCACCTGTAATTACTACTACTTTATTTTCCATTATAAGCTATTTAGCGATATTATCTGTCTGTCATACGATGGCTCAATTCCCGAAGGTAGTTCCTTTATGAGATCTTGATAAAGACCCAATTGATGAGATATATGTGTGAGGTATGTTTTTGGAGCCGCAACCTGTTTCGATATTTCTATCGCCTCATTGAGGGTGAAGTGAGATATGTGTCTCTCTCTTCGCAAGGCATCTATTATAAGTATCTTACTGCCTTTCATCTTCTCAATTTCTGAAACGTCGATATGGTTCATGTCAGTTATGTAACTCACATCCCCAATTCTAAATCCTAAGACTGGCATTTTATAGTGTATCCCTCGTAAAGGAATAATCTTTACACCTTTAATATAAAAAGGTGTCGTGTCTATGGTGTGCGCTATTATCTCCGGAACTCCGGGATAACGTATCTCGTCGAAAGCATAGTGAAACTCGCTTTTTATAACATCAAGAGTGTGCTTCTCGGCGTATATATCGATCCCCCTTTTTAAGATATAGTTGTATGCCCTCACGTCATCAAGCCCTGCGATATGATCTTTATGAGAGTGTGTGAACAGGATAGCGTCTATATCTGTTATGTTCTCTCTTAACATCTGATAACGAAAATCGGGACCTGTGTCGATAACAAACTTGACACCTTTATATTCAATAAACAAGGCGGAACGAAGACGTTTATCTCGGCTATCGTTAGATGTACAAACTGAGCAGCGACAACCAATCATAGGAATGCCCTGTGAGGTGCCGCTGCCAAGAAATATTATTTTATCTTCTTTATACTCCAAACTCTTTCTTTATTTGCTCAATCTTTGAATGAGCCCTTTTTAACATTTCTTTATAATCTTTACGGTTGTGAAGCTCTTCTCTGACGCTGAAATAGAATTTTATTTTAGGTTCTGTGCCTGATGGACGCATAGAGACAAGTGTTTTGTCGGCTGTCTCATATTGAAGCACGTCTGAAACAGGAAGTTCTATTTTTGTCACTTCACCAGTTTCTGTGTTGCGCTTAGTGCTGTTTTTGTAGTCGTATATATATATCACTTTCGAGCCTCCAAGCATACTATGAGGATTGTTACGATATTTAGTCATCATGTCGGCAATTTCTTTGGCACCGCTAATCCCATATTTGCTTATTGTAACAAGGTCTTCTTGGTATAAACCATATTTTATGTATATGTCTAATAGCATATCATATAAACTGCTACCATTGTCCATAGCCCAAGCCATAGTCTCTGATATCATAGCTCCAGCAGATATAGAGTCTTTGTCCCTTACAGCATCGCCAATCATATATCCATAACTCTCTTCGCCTCCACCTATGTATTTTTTGATACCTTCATTTTTACGTATTACATCTGCGATCCACTTAAAGCCAGTTAATACATTGTAATATTCGACATCAAAAGAGTCTGCAATGTCGGAAATAAGGTTGCTTGTGACAATTGTCTTGACTATAAACTCTTTGCCTGTGAGCTTTTTGTTGTCCATCCACCTCTTTAAAAGGTAATATGTAAGAATGGCTGCCGTTTGGTTGCCGTTAAGAAGTATAAGTTCTTTCTTATCGTCTCTTATACCTATGGCAAGCCTGTCTGCATCGGGGTCTGATGCCATAACGATGTCGGCATTAACTTTATTTGCAAGGTCGATAGCCATTTTCATAGCTGCAGGATCTTCGGGATTTGGATGTATGACGGTTGGGAAATTGCCGTCTATAACACATTGCTCCTTCACCATTATCACGTTGTTAAAGCCATATGCCTTTAGTGCTTCTGGCATGATCTTAACTCCTGTACCATGAATAGGGGTATATACTATTTTTAAGTCGGAATGTCTTTTTACGGACTCTGGAGATAGAGATAATGATTTTACGTAAGATAGATATTTGTTATCCATCTCTTCTCCTAACATAATTATGTTTTCCTTGTTACCATCCCATTTAACCTGAGATATAGAAGAAATTTTGTCGACCTCTTTTATTATGTTTTTGTCATTAGGCTCAACAACTTGACCTCCGTCACACCAATAAGCCTTATATCCGTTATATTCTTTGGGATTATGAGATGCTGTTATCATAACACCACTTAGACACTTAAGCTCTCTTATCGCAAAACTAAGTTCTGGAGTGGGGCGAATGTCGCTAAAAAGATATACTTTAAAGCCATTTGCAGCAAAAATATTAGCAACTGTATTAGCGAAAATGGTATTGTTATTGCGGTTGTCATATGCAACAGCTACCCTTAATTCTTGACCTTTAAAATGAGATATTATGAAATTTGCAAGTCCTTGAGTTGCCATACCAACAGTATAAACATTCATCCTGTTACTCCCAACACCCATAATCCCACGAAGACCACCAGTTCCAAATTCGAGATTTTTATAGAACGACTCTGTTATCTCATTTGGGTTATCCCTAAGAAGTTCTTTGATTGCCTCTTTAGTTTGAGAGTCATACCCTCCATCAAGCCAGCTATTAACTTTTTCTAATATCGATTTGTCTATGCTCATAATAAATTACGGTTTTTAAACCACTTGTTATTAGTGATTTACTGTAAGTTAAATTGTTTGTATTAGTCTATTTTTTATTGCTTACAAAATTAATACAATTAATTGAATAGAACTATATGATTGTAAAAAAATAAACAAAAAAAAGGTAAAAAAATATTTATATGGTGATACCTTTGTCAATCAAACGATTAAAAAAAACATTAAAAAAAAAGGAGAAAAAAAAGCAAAATAGGTTTTTTTCTTAAATATATTTATATCATCTTTGCAAAAGGAAAGTCATAGAAATAGTCTCAAAATACTAAAATGCCATTTAAAAGCGAACCATATATAAACAATTGGTCTAATTGCTTAGCCCATATAAAACAACGCACATCAAAGGAGGATTTCTCTAAATGGTTTGCGTCTGTGTCTATATATAGCTTCGATGGTGAGACTTTAAGACTCACGGTTCCTGATGCTGAATATGCTAACTATATTGATAAGAATTTTATTGCCTTTCTTAAGCCAATTATAATGCAGGAGTTCGGAACTTCCACCAAGTTAAAGTATGTTATAGGGACATCAAATAGTGCTAATGCTATTACAAATACCCATAACAATGTTATGGGTAATTTGTCTAATATAAAGAACCCATTCGAGAATGTAGTCCGTAAGATGAATATAGACTCGCAACTTAATTTCGACTATTCGTTCGAGAATTTTGTTGAGGGCGACTGTAATCGTTTTGCTTCAGTAACAGGAAAAGCTGTTGCTAAGGAGCCTGGACGTTCTATCTTTAACCCAGTCTTTATATATGGCAGTTCAGGTCTTGGAAAGACCCACCTCGCTCAAGCAATAGGAATAGAGGTGAAAAAGAATTTCCCAGATAAAAATGTGTTATATGTTTCGGCTTATGTTTTCTTAGACCAATTTATGAATGCTTGTCGTCGTAAAGAGGTTAGCGAATTTGTAAACTTTTATCAGTCGTTAGACCTTCTTATATTAGATGATATTCAAGCATTGTCTGGGAAACAACAAACTCAGGATGTGTTCTTCAATATTTTCCAACATCTTCACTTATCTAACAAGCAACTTGTATTTACGTGTGATAAAAGTCCGGATGACCTAAAAGATATTGAGCAGAGGCTTATAACTCGTTTCAAATGGGCTGTATCTTCTGAACTTACGCTTCCGAGTTGTGAAACAAGAAAACAAATAATAAAAAATAAGGCAGAAAAACTACACCTTAATATGAGTGATGAGGTGATTGCTTTTTTTGCACACAATATGAACGTCAGTATTCGTGAGATAGAAGGTGCTATATCTTCTTATGCGGCGCATACAACTTTGTTAGGTGAAGTTCAATCTCTTGATCTTGCCCGTTTGGTTATTAAGTCTTATTCCAAAATGGAGAAAAAGGAGTTGACCATAGAAACAATACAACAAGTGGTATGTGAGGCATTCTCTGTCTCTAAGAAAGATTTCTTTTCTACAAAGCGTACTAAGGAGGTTGCTCTTGCTCGTCAAGTGGCGATGTGTATAACAAAAGAAAATACAACCATGTCCTTAAAAGCAATAGGACAGGCGTTGGGAGGCAAAAGTCATGCTACTGTTTTGCACGCAATAAAGACTGTCTCTAACCTTATAGAGACAGATGCAGACTTAAAAAAGGTGTTGAGCGAAATAAATTCTAAATTACTTTAATTCGTAATTAGCTGATTATAAATGCTAATAAAAAAAAGATTAAAAAAAGATTAAAAAATATTTGGAGGTAAAGAAAAAAGGCGTACCTTTGCCAAGCAATTGAGAACAACGGATGTGTTGGGAATGAGAAAGAGGGGTTGGTTTTCGATTGTTTTTTTATCTACAAAAATTAAAAGTTCATTGATATACTGTATAGAAATAGAATGTTAGTACATAGTATTAGTATTTAAGTTGAGAAACTGAAATACTAATAAATCAAGTCATTTCTTTGATTTTGATGAGTAGTCAGGATACTCTATAAAGAATTATTTGTTAGAAAAAATTATTATGGAGAGTTTGATCCTGGCTCAGGATGAACGCTAGCGGCAGGCTTA